>JAICZB010000042.1 GCA_025933895.1 Thermoleophilia bacterium | reverse complement strand
GCCGTCAACTTCGTGATGCAGGGCTCGAACGCGGACATCATCAAGGTGGCGATGGTCGCGATCGAGCGCCGGCTGCGCGAGGAGGGGAGGAGCGCGCGGCTCGTCCTCCAGGTGCACGACGAGCTCCTCCTCGAGGCGCCGGATGCGGAGACGTCGGTCGTGAAGGAGCTCGTGCGCGAGGAGATGTGCTCGGCCTATCCGCTCGACCCGCCGCTGGCGGTCGACGTGGGCGCCGGCGACTCCTGGGCCGACGCGAAGAGCTAGGCGCGGTGCGTCCGGCGTAGGATGGGTCGGCGTGAGCGTGGCCGAGCCGGATACCGGCGTCTCGCCTCCGACCGTCACCGTTCGAGGCGACGGGCTCGTCCGGACCGAACCGGACGAGGCGGTGCTGTGGATCACTCTGACGGCGCTCGAGGCCGGGCCGGGAGCTGCGCTCGCTGACGTCTCCACCCGGTCCACTGCGCTGATCGCGTTGCTGGACGAGGTCGGGGTGGCGAAGGCGGACCGCTCGACCACCGGGATCACCGTGGCCGAAGAGTTCGATCACACGCAGGAAGGCCGCCACTCCCTCGGCCACCGGGCGAGCGCCGGTGTCTCGGTGCGCCTGACCGATGCGGAGCCGATCGGGCGGCTCGTCGCTCAGGCGACGGAGGATCTCGGCGCTCGGATCGACGGGCCCACCTGGCTGATCTCGCTCGACAATCCGGTTCGGCTCGAAGCCGCCCGCCGGGCGGCCGCCGACGCCCGCCGCAAGGCGGAGGCGTACGCCGAGGGCGTCGGCGCGAAGGTCGGCCGGCTGATCCGGCTGAGTGAGCCCGGCGTCCAGCAAGCACACGCGTTCGCGGTTGCCGCTCAGGCGGGCTTCGCACGACGCGAGCCGATGCCGGTCGAGCCGGGTGGACACGAGATCGCAGCCTCCGTCGAGGCGACGTTCGCCCTCGAACTCAGCTGAGCTGCCAGTCCTCGTCTCGGATCAGCGGCAGCGTCGTCCCGTCGCCGAGAACCGCGTCCACCTCGAGATCGGGGCCTCCGACCATGAAGTCGACGTGCATGTTGGCGACGTTCAGGCCGTCGCCGGGGTCGCCCTCGCAGACGAAGGGGAAGCCGGTGCCGTACGCGATGTGGCAGGTGGCGTTCTCGTCGAAGAGCGGGTCGTAGAAGAGCGTGGCGGCCTGGCCGACGCGCGACTCGCGGGTGACGAGCGCCACCTCCCCGAGACGGTCGGCGTTCTCGATCGTGGCGAAATGGCTCCGGACGATGTCGGCTCCCGTCTCCGCCTCGACGCGGACGGCCCTGCCCTGCTCGAAGGTCAGCTCCAAGCCGCGCACGATCTGGCCCGACAGGGGCAGCGGCAGGCTGGAGCGAATGGTGCCCTCGGTCCGCCGCGCGTCCGGCGAGGTGAACACCTCTTCGGTCGGCATGTTCGCCACGTACCGGATGCCCGCCGCCGTCTCGGTGGCGCCCGAGATCCAGCGCGCGTCCGGCAGCAGCCCCACGGTCAAGTCGGTCCCCGGCCCGCGATAGCGAAGCGCGTCGACGTCGAGCTCGTTCAGCTGAGCCGTCCGCTCCTCCAGCCGCGTGAGGTGCTCCTCCCAGGCCGCGACCGGATCCGGCTCGTCCAGCCGCATGCAGAAGGCGACCTTCTCCCAGAGCCGCTCCACGTCGGGCTCGCCGAACACCTGACGCGCCCAGCCCTCGTTCGGTGCGCCGACACCGCACCAGTTGACGCTGTTCTCGGCCATCTGCTGCATCCGGATCTCGACGAGCTCCTGCGGCACCGCCCGGCCGACCCGCTCACCGTCCAGATCGGCCATCAGCTCCGGCTCCGGATTCCCGGTCGTCGCGATCAGCGCGTTGCCGGCGAACGACCGCGCGAGCTCCTTCACCCAGCCTGGCGAATACGTCAACGCCTCGTCCGGGCCCAGCTCGATCGTCGCCCGCCGGGCGTGCGCGTCGCCGTAGACGACATGGACGTAGGACGCACCGGCCCGATACGCCTGCCGCGCGAGAGCACGCGCCAGCTCGCGATGCTCCACCGCCGGCGTCACGAAGACCTCCTGTCCCGGCTGCACGTTCGCGCCCACCTTGACCACGAGCTCGGCGTAACGCTCGAGACGCTCGTCCGTCACGCGGCCTCCCCGGCAGGCTGCTCGAGCCGCGGCGGTTGAGCTTCGCCGGGTGACTCTTCGGCTTGGTGGCGAAGGACGACGGCGGCGAACGCGAGCGAGATCACGGTGAGCAGCGCCGCGATGACGAGGAAGAGCGTCTGCAGGGACACGACGCGCAGCGCTTCGCCGGCCGCAAGGAAGCCGAGCGGGCCGACACCGGCGGTCATCGTCATCACGGCCGTCATCACCTTCGGCCTGAGCGCCTCGGGCGGCTTCGTCGTGAGGATCCCGAGCACCGGGGCGTTGACGAGGGGGCCCCCGAGCGCGAATCCGGCGAGCACGACGAGCGCGACACCCAGCGGCATCTTGACCGCGAGCGCCCAGAGCGGCAGGGGCATGGAGACGATGGCGACGGCCGCGAGCCTCAGCAGATTCACCTTCCTGACGAGCTGCTGGGCGAGCAGCGCGCCGAGGAGCGAGCCGGCTCCGAACGCGCCGAACAGGAAGCCCTCCGCGTACGAGCTCGAGTACTGGAAGTAGGCGAGCGCGTTGACGCCGACGATGAGCCCCATCACGACGACGTTCAGCAGCGCGGCGACCATGAGCAGCGGGCCGAGCAGCGGGTCGTGGAGGAGGAAGCGCACGCCGGCGAGCATCCCCTTCGACTCCTCGCTCGTGTCCACCCGCCGGCCCGCGCGTACGACCGTCGCGATGGTGAGGAACGAGAACACATACGTCGCCGCGTCGACGACGAGGACGTCCGCCGGGCTCGTCGCCGCGATCAGGATGCCGGCGAGCACCGGCCCGGCGATCTGCGTCACCGTGTTGGCGCCGCCGAGCACGGCGTTCACCTCGGCGACGCCGCGCTCGTCGTCCCCCACGACCTCGGGAATCACGAGTCGCGAGGAGCTGAAGTAGGGAGCGGTGAAGCAGCCGACCGCGAACGAGATGGCGAGAATCGCGCCGAACGAGAGATGGCCGGTCCACTGGAGGATCGGCAGGACGAGCATCAGCGGGCCGCGGACGGCGTCCGACACGAGCATCGATCGCTTCGCGCCGAGTCGTGCGATGACCGATCCCGACGGGATGCCCAGCAGGCCGACCGGGAGCAGCTCCGCGGCCATGACCCAGCCGAGCTTCCCCGTCGAGCCCGTCGTGACGAGGACGAACCACGGCAGGGCGACGAAGGTCATCGACGAGCCGGTGAGCGAGACGAGCTCGGCGACCGTCAGGCCGAGGATCGAGCGGTTGCGCAGCATGCGGGGATAATAAAACGTCCGTACGGTTTTGTAAAGTGGAACCATGCCCAAGGTCACGCAGGAGCACATCGAGGCCCGCCGCACGCAGATCCTCGAGGGGGCGCGGCGAGCATTGGCGAAGTACGGCTACGACGGCGCCACGGTCGTCCGGCTGGAGGAGGAGACCGGCCTCTCACGCGGCGCGATCTTCAACTACTTCCACGACAAGAAGGACGTCTTCGTCGCGCTCGCCGCCGACGTGAACCGTCGCTACATCGAGGCGATCGCGTCCGGAGGCTTCGCCGGGGCGATCGACGAGCTCGCGCGCGAGAGCCCGGAGTTCCTCGCCGTGCTCGCCGAGACGGAGGTGCGTCTCTACCGCGACCAGGACTTCACGAGCCGCATGGAGTCCACCTCCGCGGAGCTCCTGCCGAAGCTCGAGGCCTGGGTCGAGGCGCAGCGCGAGACCGGCGCGCTGCGCACGGATCTCGACTGGCTCGACCTGGCCCGCTTCGGCACGATCGTGATCAACGGACTGGCTCTCCGCCTTGCCGGCGGCGACAAGACGAACCTCGAGACGGTCACGCGGCTCCTGGAGGACGCGCTTCGTCCGCAGGCTGACGCGAAGCGCTAGGGGCTCGAGTTCGTCCAGGTGTCGACGACGTCGCCGGCGGCGTCGTGTCCGACGATGGACGCCGGCTTCGAGCCGCGGGGGAGCGCAGCGAGGAAGAGATGCTCGACGACCGGCAGCGTGGTCGTGCTGCCGTCCGTCAGCGTCACGTCCAGGCTCGTCTCATCGCCGGTCACGGATCCCTCCAGGACCGTGTAGGTCGGGTGTGGCGCGCCCCACTCCCAGCCCGCGTCGATGCCCGAGTCGTCCGCCTCGGTGCACGTGCCGCCGCCGAGCGCGCGGTCTTCGTGCATGTCCGACTCCCAGCCGACGAACCAGCACGTACCGGTTCCGTCGACCTCGGGCGCCGCCCACATGTCGAGCGGGCCGTCACTCGTCGCGATCTGGAGCACGCCGTGGGCCTTGCTCGCATCCGCCCGGGGGAAGTGCTTCTTGAAGCCCTGCTGGGCGAGGTATGTCTCCATCTGATCGGCGCCCGAGTTCCACTGGACGAAGCCCTGGTGAATCGACTCCGGCGCCGGCGTTCCCTCGAACGCATTGACGGCCGCCCAGGTTGCCGGCGCCAGCACGAGTACCGCAGCCGCGGCGACGACCGCGGTGTAGCGCCGCCGCGAACGCCGCGCGCGGCCGAGGACGTCGCTCCAAGCGTCGCGCGGCTCCGCCGTCACGAGCTCGTCGAGGAGACCGTCGAGGTGTGCATCCATCATCGTGAGACCTCCTTAGTGAGCGCGCCGCGCAGCGTCTGCCGCGCCGCGGTGAGGGTCGCGCCGACCGTGCCGGCGCTGATCCCGAGCGCATGCGCGATCGCTGCGTAGTCGAGATCCGCGTAGTAGTGGAGGAAGAGCACCTCGCGCTGGCGCTCCGTGAGCAGTTCGAGCGGGAGGCCGAGCTCGTCGGCGCGCGCTTCCACCGGCGTCGCCGCAACAGCACCTCGCCGCCGCCGTCGCCCGGCGTCGCGGGCCGCGTTGACGACGATCGGCCAGATCCACGCCTCGAGGTTTCCCTCGCCGCGAAACCGCCGCCGTTTCCGCAGCGCCTTGGCGAACGCCTCTTGCACGGCGTCCCGTCCGGACTCGTCATCGCCCGCGATCATCGCCGCCGCCCGCGTGAAGTCCGCCAACCGATGGCGGTACAGCGCCTCGAGCTCTTCGACCATCATCCGTACGACGCCGCAGGAGCTCCTGTTTCTTTACGCCGGCCGGCGATCAGGCTCGCGTCGGGATGCTCTGGCGGAAGTGGAAGACGTTGTGCGGGTCGTGCTTCCGTTTCACCTCGACGAGGCGCCGGAGGTTCGAGCCGTAGTAGGCGTGCTTCCACGATCTGAGATCGGGGTCGATGTAGTTCTGGTACGCGAACCCCGAGACGTGCGGGCGCATGGCGGCATAGAGGTTGCGGCTCCAACGCAGGTCGCCGCTTCCGTCGCCGACCCAGCTCGAGAAGTACTGGATCGAGAAGAGCGAGTGCCGGTGGACGAACGCGGTCTCGGCCGGGCGGACGCGATTGATCGCACCGCCGGAGGCGTCGAAGATGAGCGCGGCGCCGCCGAGCGACGTGCTCGCCTGGCTCGTCTCGAGGCCGGCCAGGAGCGTCCCGACCCCGGCGTTCGTGAGCGGGGTGTCGACGTAGTCGGACTTGCCCTTGAACCTCAGCTGTCCGACGGCGTGGCAGCGCTCGAGCGGATGGCAGCCGGCCCAGCGCATGATCGCGTCGAGATACGGGAGCGTCCCGACGGTCACGCGGATCGGAGTCCCGGCCGCGACGAGGGGAGCGATCAGCGATCTGAGCTCCGTCTCGCTGCCGAAGAACTGGCCGCCCGAGCTCACGACCGGCTTCGTGCCGGGCCCCCTCGGCGCACCGGTCGCCATGTAGAGCGTCGAGAAGAGGGCGTCAGGGGCGTGCGGCGCGAAGTCCTGCCAGGCACGCGTGGCGCGGGCTGCGTCCGACCACGGCCAGGCGATCTCGTAATACGCGACGTCCCCTACGCGGTGAGTCCGGAAGCGGAAGCTCGTCGTGATCCCGAAGTTCCCGCCCCCGCCGCCGCGCGAGCCCCAGAAGAGATCCGCGTGCTCGTGCGCGTTGCAGTCGAGGAGCTTGCCGTGCGCCGTCACGAGCGACAGGCCGGCGAGGTTGTCGCACGTCAGTCCGAACTTGCGGCCCGCGTACCCCACCCCGCCGCCGAGCGCGAGGCCCGCGATCCCGACCGTCGGGCACGAACCGGCCGGGACGGTCAGACCGTGCGCCGCCAGGGCGGTGTATACGTCGATCAGGCGGGCGCCCGCACCGACCGTCGCGATGCCGTTCCGCACGTGGACGTGTCGCATCCGGGACACGTCGACGACGACGCCCTCGCCCGTCGTCGAGTAGCCGGCGTAGGAGTGGCCGCCGCACCGGGGGACGATCCGGATCGCATGCTTGCGCGCCCAGCGCACCGTCCGCTCGACGTCCTCCGCCGACTCGCAGTAGACGATCGCCCGCGGGTGCGTCCCGTCGAAGCGGCTGTTCACGAGCACCTTGTCCCGTCCGTACGCCGCGCTCGACGGAGTTACGACAGTCCCCGCGAGCTCACGGGCGAGCTCGCGGAACGGCCCGCTCGCGCCTTCCAGCTTCCAGCCGGAGAGGGCGCCCACGGCGCCCGCTCCGAACGTGACCACTGCAGCCCGCTCGAGGAATTCGCGCCGATCGATCCCTCGACTTTACGCTCTGGCGAGACGCGGGGATAGGCCGGATGCGCTTAGCGGCTGAGCTCGTGCGGAAAGAGACGTCCCATGGCCGAAGCGGTCGTCACCGTCGCCGAGGTGAAGGCGTTCAAGACGCAGTCCGGCAACACGCGCTTCGTCCTGCGGGACGACGAAGGGCGGGAGTACACCACGTTCCGCGAGCAGATCGCCCGCGACGCGCTCGCGGCCGAAGGTCGGCGCGCGCGCATCAGCTTCCACGAGCAGAAGCGCGGCAGCTTCACGAACGTGTATCTCGATCGCGTTCAGGTGCTCGAGGAGGCGGAGGCGGAGAGCTCGGCGGTCGAGGAGGTCGCCTGGAAGACGGCGGTGGACGCCGCACCGTGGCTGCTCGGAGGCGAGCCGGAGGAAGCCGTGCCTCCGGAAGAGCTGTTCGAGCGGCTGCAGCCGTTCAAGGAGCGGGTCGCGGACGACATCCGCGGCGAGCCCGAGGACGAAACCGACTAAGCGCTCGCTACGAGCTGCACGAGACCGTGCAGCGGCGCCGTTCCGCCGTCTCGCGGCCCCAACGCGCAATCGCGTCGCCTGCGGAGGCGAGGCCGCCCAGCCAGCTGAACAGCCCGAACCCGACCACGTACAGGACTGGGATCCAGATCCAACTCAACATGCACCGAGCGTAGCGAGCGGGCCGTTAGGCCCATGTGAAGCTTGCAGCGCCCTACGAATAACCGAGCTCGGCGAGGAGCGAGCCGGCCTCGGCCTCGACGTCGGCGACCTGCTCCGACGTGAGGTCGCGCCGCCAGCGTCCGATCGAGGAGTCGCGGAAGCTGTCCATGGCGCGGTGGGTCGAGGTGGCGTTCGCGCCGAGGAACTCTGCGAGCCGGTCCGCAACGTTCGCGAGGCTCTCGTAGCGGATCTCGAGCAGGCGCTCTCCGGCACCCGATGCTCGCACGGCCTCGACGTACCGCCGCCAGGCCCACGCGCAGCGGCGGGCGTCGCTCACCTCGGCGAACTCCTCGCGCCGCTCGGGCTCGACCCAGAACCGCGGCTCCGCGCCGTACGCGAGCCGCGCGTCGTCCCTCCCCTCGCGGTGTGCGTTCAGCCAGCCCTGCTCGAGCAGCGAGCAGACGACGTCCCGGCCGTCGCGCAGGACGTGCACCGCGAGCGCCTGCGGGTAGGCCTCCAGCGCAGCGCCGAGGACGTGCGCCGTCTCCGGGGTCTGCTCCACGCCGCGCAGCCCCCACGCGAGCCCGATGCGGCGAATGCGCTCGAGGATCGTCCGCAGCTCCTCAGCCGACGGGCTCGTGGGGAGCGCTGCCTTCCACGGCGTCACCTCCCCGAAGTCGACGAACCCGGGCAGGCCGCCGATCGCGCGCCCGACGAACGTCGTCCCCGAGCGCGGGCAGCCGACGACGAAGACGAGCCGGTCCTCACGGCCGAGCCTCGGCCGCTGCACGAGCGAGCGCTCGGCGACGCGCGCACCGGCGAGCGCGTAGTCGAACAGCGCGCTCACAGCTTCTCGGGCAACGAGTCGGGGACGAGGCCGAGCCCCTGCCGAAGCGTCTCGATCAGCTGTTGCGCCTCGGCGAGCAGCGACGCGAGCTCGTCGATCTCGCCGCGCGGCACCTCGATCGTCACGCGCACCGGCGAGCGCGCCGTGGAGGAGAGCGCCAGCGTCTCCACGTCGTCGGTTGCGAGTGCCGTCACGTCGAGGTATTCGTCGCGCGCGAGCCGCCGGCCGGGCTCGAACCGCTCGGCCGCGGCCGCGAGCCGCTCGGCCAGAACGCCGGCGTAGTGGCCGGGCACGCGGATCGTCGCCTCGCCGCTGCGCAGCCCGATCGTCGCCGACCAGCTCGCATACCCGGCGCCGTCGCCGTCGTGCCGCAGGACGTGCACCGCGCACGAGGGTGTGACGCCGACGGGATAGCGCTCCTCCATCGGGCCCAGCCTAGCCCCGGCTCCCGGACGGCCCCGTGCGAGCGGCGCGCGGACGCCGGTATATTGGCTCGCCGCACATGGCGAACGAGACAATCAACGATCCGCGGCTCGAGGAAGGCGTCTGGACGACCGATCCCGAGAGCGGAGAGCTCGTCCCCGACTACGAGTCCACCTTCCCCACCATCGAAGAGGGGCAGGTCGTGAACGGCACCGTCGTCCGCGTGGACAAGGACGAGGTGCTCGTGGACATCGGCTACAAGTCGGAGGGCGTCATCCCGGTCGCCGAGCTGTCGATCAGGCGCTCGATCAACCCCGAGGACGAGGTCACGATCGGCGACGACATCGCAGCGCTCGTGCTGACGAAGGAGGACGCCGAGGGACGGCTGATCCTCTCCAAGAAGCGCGCGCGCTTCGAGATCGCGTGGAAGGCGATCGAGGGCGCCCACGAGAAGGGCGAACCGGTCAACGGCCGCGTGATCGAGGTCGTCAAGGGCGGTCTCATCCTCGACCTGGGCGTGCGCGGCTTCCTGCCTGCGTCGCTTGTCGACATCCGCCGCGTGCAGGACCTTGACGAGTTCCTCGGGCAAGAGCTCCAGTGCAAGGTCATCGAGCTCAACCGCTCGCGCAACAACGTCGTCCTTTCGCGCCGCGCCGTGCTCGAGGAGGAGCGCAAGGAGCAGCGGCAGCGGATCCTCGACCGCCTCAATCCCGGGGACGTCGTCGAAGGCACGATCTCCAACATCGTCGACTTCGGCGCCTTCGTCGACCTCGACGGGATGGACGGCCTCATCCACATCTCCGAGCTCTCGTGGAGCCATGTCAACCACCCGTCCGAGGTGCTCGAGATCGGGCAGACGGTGCGGGTGCAGGTGCTCGACATCGACCGCGAGCGCCAGCGGATCTCGCTCGGCCTCAAGCAGACGCAGACAGACCCGTGGCAGCAGGTGCTCGACAGCTACCAGGAGGGCGACGTCGTGAAGGGGAACGTGACGAAGGTCGTCACGTTCGGCGCGTTCGTCGAGATCCTGCCCGGCGTCGAGGGGCTCGTCCACATCTCCGAGCTCGCGCAGCACCACGTCGAGAACCCCCGCGAGATCGTCTCGCAGGGCGATCAGGTCAACGTCCGGATCCTCGAGGTGGACGCCGAGCGCCGCCGCCTTTCGCTTTCGCTCAAGCGGGTAGAGGACAACATGCCCGTGCAGCCCATGCCGGGCGAGGAGGCAGAACCACCCGCGCTGGGGCTCTCGGACGAGGTCTTCGCCGACGAGGTTCCCGCCGCCGAGACGCTCGAGGCTCCTGCCGAGGAGGCCTCGCCGGCCGCCCAGGCCGAGCCCGAAGCTGAGGCGTCGGTTGAGGCGAGGGCCGACAATCTCGTCCACCCGGCCGAGGTCGCCGACGAAGAGCCCGCCGCAGAGGCCGAGCCGGCCGTCGAGGAAGAGCCCGAGGTGGAACCCGAGGACCCTGCCGCCGAGGCAGAGGCGCCGGAAGCCGACGCCTCCGAAGAGGCAGCTCCCGAGTAACGATGAAGCGACCGCTCGCGGTCGCGCTCACTGGCGGCATCGCGGCCGGCAAGAGCGAGGCGCTCCGTGCCTTCGCGCGTCACGGTGCGGCCACGATCTCGAGCGACGACGTTGTCCACCGTCTCTATCGCGAGGACGAGGGCCTGCAGGCCGCGCTGCGGGAGCGCTGGGGCGGGCGTGTCTTCAGCGACGGAGAGGTCGATCGCGCGAAGATCGGGCGGATCGTCTTCGCCGACCGTGCCGAGCTCGCCTGGCTCGAGGCCGAGCTCCACCCGCGTGTGCGCGCGGCAACGGCCGAGTGGCTCGCCGGGCAGACGGCCGACGTCGCCGTCGCCGAGATCCCGCTGCTCTACGAGACCGGCGGCGAGGAGCGCTTCGATCGCGTCGTCGTCGTGACCGCTCCGCCCGAGGTGCGGCAGGCCCGGCGCGGCGTCCTCGCCGACAGGGAGGATCGGCTCGTGCCCGAAGAGGAGAAGGTGCGGCGGGCGGATTTCCGCTACGTCAACGACGGCTCGCTCGAGGAGCTGGAAGCCTTCATCGCCGGAGTGCTGGAGGAGCTACGACGTTACTGAGGCGCTGGATCGTCGCGGCCGCCGTCGTCTTCGCGGTGCTCGGCGTCTTCGTCTACCTGCAACGGACGGAGCCTCCGTGGTACGCGCGACTCTGGTACCCGCTCCGTTACTCGACGATCGTCCGCGTGCACGCGAACGAGAACCACATCGACCCGGCGCTGCTCGCGGCGGTGATCGAGGCCGAGAGCAAGTTCAACCCAAACGCCGAGTCCCACGCCGGCGCCGTCGGCCTGATGCAGCTGACTCCGAGCACGGCGAAGGGCATCGCGGCGGCGACCGGCGGCAGCCGCTTCCGCGTCTCCGATCTCACGGACCCGGACATCAACGTCCGCTACGGCGCCTGGTACCTCCGGCACCTCTTCGACCGCTACCAGGAGAACGAGCGGCTCGCGCTCGCCGCGTACAACGCCGGCGAGGACAACGTCGACCGCTGGGAGCGGGAGCACGTCGGCATCCAGTTCGACGAGACGCGGGACTACGTCGACAAGGTCGAGCGGCTGAGGAAGATCTATCGCCGCGCGTACGCGAGCCAGCTCGGCTACTAGAGAATCCGTGAAATGTCTTCGAACATCGAGCACTGGACACGCGCGAACTCCGAGTTCGACGACGCGGACGCACACGAGCGGTGGTCGGAGAACGAGGTCTCGTGGGGACTGTGGAAGACGCCGGAAGCAGAGATCGGCGTACTCGGCGACGTCTCAGGGTTGGACGTCGTCGAGCTCGGCTGCGGCACGGCGTACTTCTCTGCGTGGCTGGCCCGTCGCGGCGCGCGTGTCGTCGGAGTCGATCCGACGCCGGTTCAGCCGGCGACCGCGCGCAGGATGCAGGCGGAGTTCGGCTTGGAGTTTCCGCTCGTCGAGGCATTCGCCGAAGAGGTGCCGTTGCCCGACGCGTCCCTCGATTTGGTGCTCTCGGAATACGGCGCCTCGCTCTTCGCCGACCCGTCCCGTTGGATTCCGGAAGCCCACCGCCTGCTCAGACCCGGCGGCCGCCTGGCCTTCATACGGCCGTCGCCGCTGCTGTACCTCTGCGACGTGGAAGACGGCCGGCTGACCGAGCCGATGCGAGGCATGAACCGCTTCGAGAAACCCGGAAACTCGGACGAGTTCGTTCTTTCCGACGGCGATCTCTTCGGGCTCCTGCGCGGGACGGGATTCGAGGTCGAGAACCTCGTCGAGGTCTACGCGCCGGAGGGCGCACGACGGCACGAGCACTACTCGTACACGAGCCCCGAATGGGCGCGGAAGTGGCCGGCGGAGGAGATCTGGGCAGCGCGAAAACCCGCGTGACCTCTCGGTTCAGCTAACCCGTCCGCTGCTCGATCTCGTTGCTCTTGTTCGTGAGTGCGGCGAAGCCGGCCTGGAGAAAGTCGTTCACTCCGGCGGCACCGAGTGTCCAGCACAGGAGCCGCCCGAAGCGCGGGGCGACGATCTGAGTTGCGCCGAGCCCGGCCGCGACCCACGTCCCTGCGCACCGGCTGCACGTCACGAGCTCGCCGATGGCCTGCCGCATCCCGCCGTCCTCGACG
>JAICZB010000266.1 GCA_025933895.1 Thermoleophilia bacterium | reverse complement strand
GGCCCGTGGCGAGGTCTACCTTGAAGCGGTCGCTGTGGCTGCCGAAGAAGCCGTACACGATCAGCGCGTCGCCTTCGATGCCTTCGACGCGAACATCGTCGAGCGCTAGTCGCCGCGAACGCCACAGCAGCCCGTCGCCGCCGTATGCGGTCAAGTTCGTGTGGTCGGCGAAGACGACCACTCCTCGCTCCGGAACGACGAGCGTTCCCGTTACGAGATAGGTGTCGATCTCGTATGTCGTGTGCGGGTCGTCCGCCCGAACGACAACCGCGCTCCCCTGGTAGACAACGCAGAACGATCGCCCGTCCGGCCATGCGATCAGTCTGGCCGTCACGGAGGGCGGGACTCCGTAGCCGCCGCCGTAGAAGACGCCAACCCAGGGGTCCCCCGCCTCGGGGGTCACGCCGAGGATCGGTCCAGCGGCGACGTCTTGCTGAGGGCCGATCGATACCGCGTCCGGAAACCCGTACGCGCGGCGCCTGCCCGAACGATCGATGCGGTCGAGTTGCTCAATCCTGTAGGTGACGGGGAAGTCAAGCTCTAGTTGGAGACGAGGCCGTGACACGCCGGGATTGTGCCGCTCCCGGGGATGGGAGAGAGGGTCGCTGGCCTGCGCCAGCATCCTCCCGCGTGACGCGGCTACTCCGCCGGCGAGAGAGGAGGAAATCGGGGTGCCCAGATTCGAACTGGGGACCTCTCCGACCCGAACGGAGCGCGCTACCAGGCTGCGCCACACCCCGAGACCGCGCCATAGGGTAGCGAGCGATGCCCCGCCCAGTGCCGTTACGCGCGGTCCTCTTCGACGTGGACTTCACGCTCGCGCGGCCCGGCCCCGAGCTCGGCCCCGACGGCTACGTCCGCGCCGGGGAGCGCCACGGTCTTCGCCTCGAGCCCGATCGCTACGAAGCTGCCCGCGACGCGGCCCTCGTCGATCTCCGCCGCCATCCCGAGCTCGAGCACGACGACGAGATCTGGTTCCGGTTCACGGAGCGGATCGTGCGCGGGATGGGCGGGGACGCCGACTCGGCGTACGCCTGCGCCGTCGAGATCACGCGGGCGTGGGAGCTGCACGAGAACTTCGAGCTCTACGACGACGTGCGGGACGTGCTGGCCTCGCTCCGCGGATCCGGCCTGGGCATCGGGCTCGTCTCCAACTCGGCGCGCGACGTAAGGGAGTTCGCCCGCCATCACGGCCTCGACGTAGACGCGGGCATCAGCTCCTTCCACCACGGCCGCACCAAGCCGCACGCCTCGATCTTCCGCGCCGTGCTCGACCTGCTCGCCGTCGAGCCGGCCGAGGCGGTGATGGTCGGCGACACGATCGCCGACGACATCGACGGCGCGCTCGCGCTCGGGATGCGCGCGATCCTCATGGACCGCGAGGGCTCGCGTCCGGAGTTCGAGCCGCGGATCGAGACGCTGAACGAGCTCCCGCCGCTCCTGCGCGGCCTCTGACGGCTACTTCTTCTCGGCGCGCTCGAGGAAGGGCCGGATCAGGTCGATCGGCGCGGGGAACACGATCGTCGAGGTGCTGCCGGCGCCCAGCTCGAGCAGCGTCTGCAGGTAGCGCAGCTGCAACGCGATCGGATGCTCCTCGATCACCACCGCGGCATCCTTCAGCTTCTCCGCCGCCTGGAACTCGCCCTCGGCGTTGATGATCTTCGCGCGACGCTCGCGCTCGGCCTCGGCCTGGCGCGCCATCGCGCGCTGCATACCGCTCGGGATCTCGACGTCCTTGACCTCGACGATCGAGACCTTGATGCCCCACGGCCCGGTCGCCTCGTCGATGATTCCCTGCAGGATCTCGTTGATCTTCTCCCGCTCGGAGAGGAGCTCGTCGAGCGAATGCTGCCCGAGCACCGAGCGCAGGGTCGTCTGCGCGATCTGGGAAGTCGCGACCATGTAGTTCTCGACCTGGACGATCGCGCTCTTCGGGTCGACGATCTTGAAGTACGCGACCGCGTTCACCCGCACCGGGACGTTGTCCTTGGTGATGACCTCCTGCGGCGGGATGTTGAGCGTGATCGTCCGCAGGTCGACCTTCACGAGCTGGTCGACGATCGGGATCTTCCAGACGAGGCCGGGACCGCGCGGCGGATCGAGCAGCCGGCCCCACCGGAAGAAGACGGCCCGCTCGTACTCCCTCAAGACCCGGACGAAACCGAGCACGATTCGATCCTATCCCTATCTCGCCACTGTGAGCCGGAGGCCGTTGACCGCCTGCACCGTGACCCGCTCCCCGGGTACGAGCTCGGAGTCGTCGTCAGCGCGTGCCTGCCAGAGAGCGCCGTCGACGAAGACGAGCCCCGGCGCGCGCACCTCCGCGAACTTGCCCACCAGCGTTTGCACGCCTGTCTTCACCGGCAGGCGCCGCGCCGCGAGCGCCTTCCCGGTCGCGAAGACCCAGAAGGCGCCTATGGCGCTCCCGACTCCCAGGACGAGCCATTCGTTGACGCGATACGCCGCTGGCTGGTTCTGGAACAGCAGCGCGAGGCCGAAGCCCAGGGATATGAGCCCGCCGACGGTGAGCACGCCGTGCGTCGGCGCATGCAGATCGACGACCAGCAGGATGACGCCGAGGACGATGAGCGCGAGGCCTCCCCAGCTCGGCGTGAGCACCGAGAACCCGTACAGCGCCATCACGAGCGACACGGCTCCGAGCGCGCCGGGCAGCACGATCCCGGGATGCAGCACCTCGAAGACGATCCCGACGATCCCGAGCAGGAAGAGGAGGCTGATCAGGTTCGGGTCGATGATCGTGTTGAGGAAGCGCGTGAAGAAGCCTGGCTTGGCCGTCACGATCTCCGCGCCCGCGAGGTGCAGCGTGAAGGGGCGTTGCGCGTCCTTCGTGTGGTAGCCGTCGAGCTTCGCGAGCAGCGCGGGCAGCGTCGGCGCGATGACGTCGATCACGTTCATCTGCAGCGCCTGTTGCGCCGTGAGGTTCGACGCAACACGCACGGCTCGCGCCGGCCATCTCGTGTTGCGGCGATGTGTCCTGGCCAGCGCGGTGAGCGAGGCGACCGAGTCGTTGATCACCTTGCGGCGCAAGTCGGAGCCGAGGTTCTGGCCGCTCGAGTCGATCGGCGTCGACGAGCCGATGTTCGAGGTCGGCGACATCGCGAG
>JAICZB010000160.1 GCA_025933895.1 Thermoleophilia bacterium | reverse complement strand
CTCTACGGCGGCAAGGGCTCGGAGGCCCACGCCGCAGCGGTGACCGGGGACACGGTCGGCGACCCGTACAAGGACACGGCCGGCCCGGCCATCAACCCGATGATCAAGATCGCGAACATCGTGGCGATCCTGATCATCCCCATCATCGTCTCGATCCACGGCTAGCGGAGTACCGTTGCCCGTGTGAGAACACGGGCGGGGCTGGTACTCGGGGTCCTGGCGAGCGCGACCGCGGTTGCGGCCGTGAGCGGTGCCGTCGCGCTGCTGAAGCCGCACGTGCCGGTGCTGAGCCTCGGTGCGCTCTACGTCCTCGCGGTGCTGCCCGTCGCGATCGTCTGGGGGACCGCGCTCGCAGCCGTCGTCTCGGTCGCGAGCATGCTCACGTTCAACTGGCTGTTCCTGCCGCCCGCCCATTCGTTCCACCTGCGCGAGAGCCAGAACTGGCTCGCGCTCGCCGTCTACCTCGTGATCGCGTTCGTCGTGAGCGCCCTCGCCGCGCGCGCCCGGGTGCGGAGGGAGGATGCCGAGCAGCGGCGCATCGAGGCGCATGCGCTGGCGGAGGCGGCTCTCGACCTCTTGCGCGGCAGGCGCCTCGAGGACGAGCTGGGCCGGCTTGCGGCGCTGACGGCCGGCGTGCTCGGCGTTGAGCAGGGGCGACTGGCGCTCGGCGAGCAGCCTCCGCAGCCGGGCGAGCGGGCTCTGCACGTCGCGGCCGGGCTTCGCTGCGTCGCGACCTTGTTCGTGGACGAGGAGGCGGCCGTCGACGACGCCGTGCGGCGCCGGTTCCTTCCGTCACTCGCGGCGCTCCTCGCCGTCGACGTCGAGCGCAGCCGTCTGCAAGGTGAGGCGCTCGAGGCGGAGGCGCTGCGGCGTAGCGACGCGATCAAGACGGCCCTCCTGCGCGCGGTTTCTCACGATCTGCGCTCGCCGCTCACTGCGATTCTCGCCTCGGCGGACGCGCTCGCGAGCCCCGGCCTGACGCTGGCCGCGGAGGACCGACTCGGCCTCGTGGAGACGATTCGCGGCGAAGCGACCCGGCTCGACCGCGTCGTCGAGCAGCTGCTCGACCTCTCTCGGCTGGAGGCGGGCGCCGTCGAGCCTCATCGCGAGCTCTGGCACGTGGACGAGCTCGTCGGCCAGGCCCTCGTCGGGCTCGGCGCAGAGGCGAGGCGCGTGTGGCTCGAGATCGGCTCGGAGACGCCGCCGGTCGAGGCCGACGCCGCTCAGGTCGAGCGGGTACTCGTGAATCTGCTGGAGAACGCGCTTCGCTATTCGCCGGCCGGCTCGCGCGTGCTGCTCCGGGCAGAGCCCGGCGCCACGGAGCTCCGGATCCACGTCGTCGACTCGGGCTCCGGCCTTCCCGACGAGCAGCGGGAAGCGCTGTTCCAGCCGTTCCGACGCGGCACGGCGGGACACGGCTCGGGGCTCGGGCTCGCAATCGCGCGCGGCTTCGCCGAGGCGAACGGCGGCCGGCTGTGGGCGCAGGACGACCCGGCCGGAGGCCACCTCGTCCTCTCGCTGCCCCTCGCAGTGCGGCGAGCACCGGTGAGCGCGTGAACGCCCAACGCGTCCTCGTCGTGGACGACGAGGCGCAGATCCTGCGCGCCCTGCGAACGAGCCTCCGCGGCGCCGGCTACGAGGTGGAGACGGCTGAGACCGCCGAGGGAGCGCTCGCGGCGCTCGCCGCGAACCCGCCCGACGCCGTCGTGCTGGATCTCGTCCTGCCGGACGGAAGCGGGACCGCGGTCTGCCGCGAGCTGCGCACCTGGAGCAGCGCTCCGGTGATCGTCCTCTCGGTCGTGGGCGACGAGGCCGAGAAGGTGGCGGCGCTCGACGCGGGCGCCGACGACTACGTGACGAAGCCCTTCGGCGTGGAGGAACTGCTCGCGCGGCTTCGAGCGGCGCTGCGACGGGCCGACGCTCCGGCCGAGCCGGTCGTCGAGGTGGGCGAGCTCCGGATCGATCTCGAGAAGCGCGCCGTCACGGTCGGCGGGGAGCCCGTGCAGCTCACGCCGCACGAGTTCGCACTCCTCCGTGTGCTCGCCCGCAATCCCGGAAAGCTGCTGACCCACGGGATGCTGCTCCGCGAGGTGTGGGGGAGGGGGTACGGCGACGAGTCGCACTACCTGCACGTCTACGTCTCGCAGCTACGGCGCAAGCTCGAGCCCGATCCGGCGCGACCCCGCTTCATCTTGACCGAGCCGGGCGCGGGCTACAGGTTGGCTCCTTCTTGAGCTTTTCCTGAGCCGCGCGCGGCCGATCCTGATCTCCGGCTGAGCCGCCCGGACCTAGCGTGAGGACGTGAGCGCAGTCACGCGCCCAGAGGGGCGCGCGCTCGAGCCGAAGCGCCTGCGACGCGTGCTCGTGGGCCGGCCGATGCGCAGCGGCCAGATCCACGAGACGTTGCTTCCGAAGTGGCTCGCGCTGCCGATCTTCGCCTCGGACCCGCTCTCCTCGGTCGCGTACGCCACCGAGTCGGCGCTCGTCGTGCTCCTCGCGATCTCGGCGACGTCCGCGCACCTCGTGTTTCCGATCTCGATCGGGATCGCGTGCCTCCTCGGCATCGTCGTCCTCTCGTACCGGCAGACGGTGCGCGTGTACGAGACGAGCGGCGGTGCATATGTCGTCGCGCGGGAGAACCTCGGCACCGCGCCGAGCCTCGTAGCCGCCGCGGCTCTGCTGACCGACTACGTCCTCACCGTCGCCGTGTCGATCTCGGCCGGGATCTACGCGATCACCTCGTTCGCGCCGTCGCTCGCCTCCCACAAGGTCGGGCTGTCGCTCGCCTGCCTCTTCGTCATCGTGCTCGCGAACCTGCGCGGCGTCCGCGAATCCGGGCTGCTGTTCGCGCTCCCGACGTACGCCTTCGTGACCTCGATCCTCGTGCTCGTCGTCGCCGGGCTCGTCGAGGTGGTGACCGGACACGCGCACCGCGCGGTCGTGCCGCATGAGCTGCCGGTCGGCGCCGGGACGGTGGGCGTCTTCGTGCTCCTGCGTGCCTTCTCCTCGGGCTCGACCGCGTTGACCGGCGTCGAGGCGATAGCCAACGGCGTCAATGCCTTCCGGCATCCGCAGGGGAAGAACGCGGCCACGACGCTGGCCGTGCTCGGCGCGCTGGCGATCGCGATGTTCCTCGGCGTCTCGTATCTCGCGGTGCGTGTCCACGCGCGGCCGAGCGCGTCGGACTCGGTCGTCTCCCAGATCGCACGCACGGTCTTCCCCGGTGGATCCTTCGGCGGCTTCATGTACTACGCCGTCCAGGGGACGACGCTGCTCATCCTCGTCCTGGCGGCGAACACGTCGTTCCAGGGATTCCCGCGGCTCTCGGCGCTGCTCGCCCGCGATCGCTTCGCGCCGCGGCAGTTCTCGAACCTCGGCGACCGCCTCGTCTTCTCGAACGGGATGTTCGTGCTCGCGGCCGCGGCCGCTGCGCTGCTCGCGATCTACAAGGCGAACACCAACAGCCTCATCCACCTGTACGTGATCGGCGTCTTCACCGCCTTCACGCTCTCGCAGGCCGGGATGGTGCGCTACTGGCTGCGCACTCGGACGGTGGGATGGCGAGGTCGCGCATTCGTGAACGGCATCGGCGCGAGCGCGACCGGGCTCGTTGCGGCGATCGTGATCTGGACGAAGTTCGCCGAGGGCGCCTGGCTCGTCACGGTCGCGATTCCGGTGCTCGTGTTCGCGATGCTCGGCGTGCGGCGGCACTATGCGCGGGTCGGGCGGCGGTTGAGTGCCGGAGCGGCCGCCGTCGCCTCGGCCCCCGGCGCGCGCAACCGCACCTTGCTCGTCGTCGAGGAGCTCAACCCGGCGGCCGAGCGCGCGCTCCTCTTCGCGCGGACGATCGCGCCCGACGGGTTCCGTGCGATCCACGTCCCGAGTCGCCGGAGCGACCCCGGGATCGGCCCGCGCTGGTTCCACTTCGCCGACGGCGTCCCGCTGCTCGAGACACTCGATCCGTTCGGCGGGCGGGTCGACGCGGTGCTCGAGCAGGTCTGGCGCTTGCCGCGCGGCGAGTCGGACTTCGTCACCGTCGTCGTCGCCGAGCAGCTCCGCCGCCGCGTCCTCGCCGAGGAAGCGCGGCATCCGTTCGAGTTCGCCCTCAAGCTGCGGCTCCTGACCGAGCCCGGCGTGGTCGTCGCAGACGTCCCGACCGTGGACGAGGAAGCCGGAGGTCGCCCGCTCGCGGTGCGGATCTTCGTCTCGGGCGCGAACGCGGCGTCGATGCGTGCCCTCAACTGGGCCGAGTCCCTCCGCCTCGCCGACACGCGGGCGGTCAACTTCGCCTTCGACGACAGCGAGGCGGCCGAGATCCGACGCAGGTGGCTGGCCGAGGACGCGCGCGTCCCGCTCGAGGTCCTCGCGGCGCCATACCGGGACATCGGCGACCCGCTGCTCGCCTACCTCCGCGAGCTCACCGGCGGAGGCTCCGACGTCCTCGTCGTCCTCCCCGAGCTGATTCTCCGCGGATGGGCGCGGCTCCTGCACAACCAGCGGGCGCTCTACGTGAAGCGCCTCCTGCTCGTCGAGCCGCACGTGATCCTCGCCTCCGTCCCGTACCAGCTCCTGCGATGAAGTCGCCGGACCTCCAGCGCCGTACGCGGCGCCTGGCGCGCTGGACGGGGTCGATCGCCTACCGGAGCATCGTGGTGCCGCTCCTCGAAGGGGCGGAGACCGAGCACGCGCTCGATCTCGCGTGCCGGCTCGCGGCCGATCGCGGCGCACGCGTCGTCCTCGTCGCGCCGCTCTTCGTCGAGCGCGAGTTGCCGCTGAATGCGCACATGGACGGAACGCTCCGCGATCTCGAGGACCGGCTCGAGCTCGCGGCTGCGGTTGCGGGCTCGTACGGCGTCGGCGTCCGGCGCGAGATCGTCCGCGCGCGGTCCGGGAGCCTCGGGGTGGAGGTGGCGCGCCTTGCCGCCGAGCACCGTGCGGAGCTCGTCGTGGTCGGTGCGCTCGTGGAGTCGCGCCGTGGCTTTCGCCGCGCATTCCCGCGTGAGGTGCTCATGCTCCTCCGCGAAGCGCCCTGCCGAGTGATCATCGCTACCGGCCCGCTTGCCGGTGCGAAGGCGACCGCGGCGCGCACTACAGTCCCGCCGTGGCCCGCAGGCGTCGCCAGGCGCACGAGCTCGAGCGCGTTCTCGGTGCGAACGCGCTCTTCGCCACCGCGTACGGCAACGTCGGCTCGTCGATCTACTACGCCCTCGGCGTAACTGCCTTCTTCGCGCTGGGGCTGACGCCCGTCGTCTTCGTCATCGCCGGCCTCTTCTTCGCCGCGACGGCAGCGACCTACGCAGAGGGGACGGTCAGCTTTCCGGAAGCGGGCGGCTCCTCGAGCTTCGCGCGCCACGCCTTCAACGAGGTCGTCTCGTTCGGGGCGGCGTGGGCCCAGATGCTCAACTACATCATCACGATCGCCATCTCGGCGTTCTTCGTGCCTCACTACCTCTCGATCTTCTGGGAGCCGTTGCGGCAGAACCCGTGGGACATCGTCGTCGGCGCGCTGGTCGTCGTGATCCTGGTCGCGCTCAACATCGTCGGGATTCAGGAGTCGGCGAAGATCAACGTCGTTCTCGCAGGGATCGACTTCGCCACGCAGGTCCTGCTCGTGCTGCTCGGGTTCGTGCTCGTCTTCAGCCCGCACGTGCTGGTGAGGAACGTCCACTTCGGCACCGTGCCGACCTGGAGCAACTTCCTGCTCGCGATTCCGATCGCGATGATCGCGTACACGGGCATCGAGACCGTTTCGAACCTCTCGGAGGAGGCACGCGACCCCGTGCGGAGCATCCCGCGTTCGATCCTCATGGTCGCGATCGCGGTGTTCGCCATCTACTTCACGCTGCCCATGATCGCCCTCTCCGCGATGCCGGTGAAGAAGGGCGTCACGGTTCTGGGACTCAATCCGCCGCACGGGTTCGCCGCCGACCCGGTGCTCGGTGTCGTCGAGAACCTGGGACTCGGGCACGGTGCGCTCCTTTCCGTCCTCAAGATCTACGTTGGCCTGCTCGCCGCGACGATCCTCTTCATTGCGACGAACGCGGGGGTGATCGGCGCCTCGCGGATCACGTACGCCATGGCCGGCTACCGGCAGCTGCCGGCCTTGTTCCGGCGGCTGCACCCGAAGTTCAAGACGCCATGGATCTCGCTCGTGGTCTTCGCCGGGTTCGTCTCGATCCTCGTG
>JAICZB010000282.1 GCA_025933895.1 Thermoleophilia bacterium | reverse complement strand
CGTCCCGTAGAGGAGCTTCGCGCGCGCGTTCGGCCCGGCCGCAGCGCGCTTCAGGGCCGCGAGCTGGGCCGTGGCGGGCAGCTTCGCAATAGCCTTCGGCAGCGCGAGCCCCGTCACGATCGGCGGCAGGCCCTGCGGACCTCCGTGCAGCGCGTCCTCCGCGTCGACCCCGTACGCCGAGTCTGCATCGCGGGACGCCGTCCGGCGCCAGGCCGCCGAAGCGTCGGCGTTCCGGCCGGCCTGGTAGTCGGCCCATCCGAGGTTGAGGAGCGCGGCCGGGTCGTTCGGGTGTGCAGCCGCGAGCCGCTGCACCGCGCCGAGGCTCGACGGCCCGTGCCAGCTCGCGAACGCGAGGCCGAGCTGCGCCTCGAGCGAGTGGTAGCGGCGGAAGATGGCCGCGGCGCGGGCGGCCTGGTGCCGCTTGTCGAAGAGCACTTCGGCCCGAGCGAGCGCGCGCGTCTCCGGCGTGCTCCGGATTCCGAACTCGAGCTGGAGAAACGGCGGCCCCGGCCGAGCGTCGGTGACCGCGCCGGGCACGGTCGTGTGCTCGCCGCGGCTCTGCAGGAGCGTCGCCCCGACGACGACGGCTGCGGCCGCGGCGGCCAGGACCCCGACCACGAGCAGCAAGCGCCTGTTCCGTGTCCCGGGAAAAGGAGACGCCTCGGTCGCCACGCTCCTGAGCGTAGCCAGGAACCGGCTCGCTACATTTGCGAAAGCAATGCCGAGCTACCGCGAATTCCTCCAGCAGGTCAAGTCCGAGATCGACGAGGTGGACGTCACGCAGGCGCGCGAGCTGCTCGCCGCCGGCGACCGGCCGCTCGTCGTCGACGTGCGGGAGCTGGACGAATGGACCGAGGGCCGGATTCCGGGCGCGATCCACATCCCGCGCGGCAACCTCGAGTCGCGGATCGAGCAGGCGGCCCCCGATCGCGCCCAACCGATCTTCCTCTACTGCGCCGCGGGCAACCGCTCGGCCTTCGCTGCGAAGTCGCTCGAGGAGCTCGGCTACGAGAACGTCGTCTCGCTCGCCGGCGGCTACACCGACTGGAAGCGCAGCGGGCTCCCCACCGAGCTGCCGCGCACGCTCGACGGCGAGAAGCGGCTGCGCTACAGCCGGCACGTCCTGATCCCCGAGGTCGGCGAGGAGGGACAGCTCAAGCTGCTCGACTCGCGCGTCCTCCTGCTCGGCGCGGGCGGGCTCGGCTCCCCCTCGGCGCTGTACCTCGCGGCCGCCGGCGTCGGACGGATCGGGATCGTCGACGACGACCGCGTCGACACGTCGAACCTCCAGCGCCAGGTGCTCCACTCGACGGGACGGCTCGGCGAGTGGAAGGCGGAGTCGGCGAAGCGCACGCTCGAGGAGCTCAACCCCGACGTCGAGGTCGTGCCGTACATCGAGCGGCTCAACTCGGAGAACGTCGAGCGGATCCTCGCCGACGGCTGGGACGTGATCGTCGACGGCGCGGACAACTTCCCGACGCGCTACCTGATCAACGACGCCGCCGTCTGGCACGACATCCCGCTCGTGCACGGGTCGATCTACCGCTTCGAGGGCCAGGCCACGGTGTTCAAGCCCGGCTCGAGGGCTGGAAGCGTCGCCGGCGAAGCCGACCGCGCCCGGCCCGAAGATCGTGGGGGCCCGTGCTACCGCTGCCTCTTCCCGCTGCCGCCGCCGCCGGAGCTCGCGCCGAGCTGCGCCGAGGGCGGCGTGCTCGGCGTCCTGCCCGGCATCGTCGGCTCGCTGCAGGCGAGCGAGGCGCTGAAGCTCTGCCTCGGCATCGGCGAGCCGCTCGTCGGGAGGCTCCTCCTCTTCGACGCGCTCGCGACCGAGTTCAGCGAGGTGCGGCTCCGCCGCGATCCGAATTGCCCGGTCTGCGGCGACTCGCCCACCATCACGGAGTACGTCGACTACGTCGAGTTCTGCAGTGGGCGGCCGACGCACGCATGAGCCGGGTCCGGATACCACCCCAGCTACGAAGCGAGGTCGGCGGCGAGCGCGAGGTGCCGGCCGAGGGCGGGACCGTGCGCGAGCTGCTCGACGACCTGATGTCGCGCTTCCCCGGTCTCCGGCCGCAGCTCGTCGAGGACGACGACATCGCGCCCTTCGTCAACGTCTACGTCGAGGGAGAGGACGTCCGGACCCTCGACGGTCTCGACACCTCGGTCCGCCACGGCTCGACGGTGATCCTCCTCCCCGCCATGGCCGGTGGGTCCTAACCTCCGCACGGCCGGCTCCCTTCTCGAGCTCGTCGGCAACACCCCCCTCGTCGAGCTACCCCGGCTCGCGCCGAAGCCGTCGGTGCGGCTGTACGCGAAGCTCGAGGGCCAGAACCCGACCGGCTCGATCAAGGACCGCGTCGCCCTTGCGATGATCGAGGCCGCAGAGGCGGCGGGAGAGCTCGAGCCGGGCCGCGAGCTGCTCGAGCCGACCTCCGGCAACACCGGCATCGCGCTCGCGCTCGTCGCCAAGCTCAAGGGCTACCCGCTGACGTGCGTCCTCCCCGAGAACGCGACCGAGGAGCGGCGGCAGCTCCTGCGTCTCTACGGCGCGACGATCGTCGAGTCGCCGGG
>JAICZB010000105.1 GCA_025933895.1 Thermoleophilia bacterium | reverse complement strand
TTCGTCGCGCTCCTGGACATCGAGAGGAGCGCGTTCGCCTGCTGCAGATTGCCCTCGCTGACGGCCTGCGGGAGAAGCGCCGTCCAGGCCGGGCCGAAGAAGCCGGCGCCCACCCCGGCCGCCGACTGGAGGACGGCGAGCTGCCACACGTGTGCGGTGCCCTCGAGAAGCAGCACCGCCGTCACCGACTGCGTGCCGAAACGAAGGATGTCCGCCGAGATCATCACCGCCCGGCGCGGCAACCGGTCCGCCCAGACTCCGCCGGCGATCGTGGAGACGCCGAGCGTGACCGTGCGGCAGCCGAGGACGATGCCGAAGCCGAGCGCACTCCCGTGGATCTCGATCACGGCGAACACGAGCGCGACGGGGATCAGGGTGTCGCCCACCGACGAACCCGTCCACGCGAGCCAGAGCAGCCTGAACGGACGCTCCTTCAAGGGACCGAAGCGACCGACCCCGCGCACGGTCTCGAAGCGTACGCCTCGAGGGGTGGAGATACCATCGATCTCCGCGGAACCGACCGGTTCCGCCCTTCGTCATGGACCGTCCGGTACTCCACTCCTTCGTCCGGGAGCTCGTCGAATACGAGCGGCTCGCCGAGCTCGCGGACGCGCTTCCGACACGCGCTCGCGTGTCGGAGCCGGCGCTGCCGCTCCTGCTCGCGTCGCTGCGCGAACGCCTCGGGAGAGGGCTCGTCGTCCTCCTGCCGGAGGATGCGGACGCCCGGGACGCTGCCGAGGGTGCCGCTTGGTTCCTCGGCGACGACGCGGTGGGCCTGCTGCCGAGTCGCGGCGTCACCTGGGAGTCGGGGCTCACGCCGCCGCCGCACCTCGTGGGCGAGCGGGCGCGCGCGCTGCACGTGCTCGAGCGCGGCGGGCTCGTCTGTGCTTCGGCGCGGGCGCTGGCCGAGGGGCTGCCGCCCGCCGACGCCCGTCCCGAACCGACCGAGCTGCGCGCGGGGCTCGAGCCCGGGGTCGAGGGGCTCGGGGAAGCGCTTGGCCTGAGTGGGTACGAGCGGGTGGAGCGCGTGGACGACCGCGGCCAGTTCGCCGTGCGAGGCGGCATCGTCGACGTCTTCCCGACGACCGGCCGCGAGCCCCTCCGCGTCGAGTTCTTCGGCGACGAGATCGAGTCGGTGCGCGCGTTCTCGCCGTTCACGCAGCGCGCCCTCCACCCGGTGTCGGAAGCGACGCTGTACCCGGCGGCCGAGCGCCGACTGGACACTGTCGAACTTGGTGACAGTCTGTTACTTGCGGAGGAGGGCGAGGAGCCCTCCGTCGAGGTTCCGGACGACCTCGTGCCGCCGCTCGAGCGCCCTCCCGACCTCGTCTTCCAGCCGGACGACGTGCGCCGCGTGTGGGAGGAGGACGGTGTGCGCGAGCCGCCGTCGCTCGCCGGCTCGACGGAGCTCGACCCGTTCCCGCAGGCCCAGCCCTTCGCATTCGAGGCGCAACGGCCCGCGATCGCCGCGCGCGGTCTCGCCGAGGCGGAAAGCGAGCTCGCGGCGCTGATCCGCTCGGGCCAGCGCGTCGTCGTCGCCTTCCCGCATCGCGGCGAGGCGCTGCGGACGCAGAACCTCCTCCGCCGGGTCGACGCCCGAGTCCTGGAGCCGGGCGACGATCTGCCCGAGGAGGCCGAGCTGCTCTTCGCTATCGCGCCGGCCCGCCGCGGCTTCGTCTGGCGCGAGCTCGGCCTCGTCCTGCTGCCCGACCACCAGGTCTTCCGCCGTCGCGCGCCGCGCGAGCGCCGCCTCGGCGGTCGCGCGCTCCAGTCCTTCGCCGACCTCCGCACCGGCGACTACGTCGTGCACGAGGACCACGGCGTCGGCAAGCTACTCGGGTTCGAGACGAACACCGTCGCCGGCATCACGCGCGACTACCTCCTGCTCGCCTTCCGCGGCGAGGACCGGCTCTACGTCCCGCACGAGCAGCTCGGGAAGGTGTCGCGCTACGTCGGCGCCGACGGAAACGCCCCCGCGCTCTCGAAGCTCGGCGGCAAGGCGTGGCAGACGCTGAAGTCGCGCGCGCGCGAGTCGGTCCGCGACCTCGCCGGCGACCTGATCCAGCTCTACGCGCAGCGCCAGACGCGGGAGGGCGTCGCGTACGACCTCTCACATGAGTGGCTGCCGCGGCTCGAGGCGAGCTTCCCCTACCGCGAGACGCCGGACCAGGAAGGTGCGATCGAGGCGGTCAAGGAGGATCTCGAGACGGCGCGGCCGATGGACCGGCTCGTTTGCGGCGACGTCGGCTTCGGCAAGACCGAGGTCGCGGTGCGCGCCGCCTTCGCCGTCGCCGTCAACGGCCGGCAGGTTCTGCTCCTCGCGCCGACGACGATCCTCACCGAGCAGCACTTCAACACGTTCCGCGACCGCTTCCGCGACTTCCCGGTGCGCGTCGAGATGGTCTCCCGCTTCGTCCCGCCGAAGGAGACGAAGCGGATCCTCGCGGACTTCGGCTCGGGGAAGGTCGACGTGCTGATCGGGACGCACCGGGTCCTCAGCCGCGACGTGATCCCGAAGGAGCTGGGGCTCGTCATCCTCGACGAGGAGCAGCGCTTCGGGGTGGCGCAGAAGGAGCTGCTCAAGTCGCTGCGGCTCGAGGTCGACGTGCTCACCCTCAGCGCGACGCCGATCCCGCGCACGCTCCACCTCTCGCTCGCCGGCATGCGCGACATCTCGATCATCGAGACACCGCCCGAAGGGCGCCGTCCGATCCGGACGACGGTCGGCGAGTACGACGAGGAGCTCGTGAAGCTCGCGCTGGAGCGGGAGGCCGAGCGCGAGGGCCAGGCGTTCTTCCTCCACAACCGCGTCGAGTCGATCGAGGAGCGGGCAGCGCAGCTGCAACAGCTCTGCCCGGGGCTCCGCTTCCTCGTCGCGCACGGCCAGATGCGCGAGAAGGAGCTCGAGGAGCGGATGCACTCGTTTCTGCGCGGGGACGCCGACGTCCTCGTCTCGACGACGATCATCGAGTCGGGCATCGACATCCCGCAGGCGAACACGCTCGTCGTCGAGCGCGCCGACATGCTCGGCCTCGCCCAGCTCTACCAGATCCGCGGCCGCGTGGGCCGGTCCGACGCCACCTCGTTCGCGTACCTCTTCTATCCCGACGCGCGCGAGCTGACCCCGGAGGCGCGAGCCCGCCTCGCGACGCTCGCCGACCACACCGAGCTGGGAGCCGGCTTCGCGATCGCGATGCGGGATCTGGAGATCCGCGGCGCTGGCGAGCTGCTCGGTGCGGAGCAGTCGGGTCACGTCGCCGCCGTCGGCTTCGAGCTCTACGTCGAGCTCCTGAACGAGGCGGTCGCCGAGCTGCAGGGCCAGAAGCGCATCGCGGTGCGCCCGGTTCGGGTGGACGCGCGCATCGATGCCTACGTCCCCGCGGCGTACGTCGACTCCGAAGCGCTGCGGATCGACGTCCACCGGCGGCTCGCGCTCGCCGAGACCGACGACGAGCTGCGCGAGCTCCAGGCGGCGCTCGAGGACCGCTACGGGCCGCTTCCCGAGCCCGTCGAGAACCTGTTCCGGATCCAGGAGGCGAAGATCAAGGTCGCGCTCCTCGGCGCCGACTATCTCGTCTTCCAGGGCGGCAGGGCCACGGTCGGCCGCCTGGTGCTCGGCTCCGGCGAGCTGCGCGAGCTCCGCGACCGGGCCAAAACGGCCATCTACGTCTCGTCTAAGCAGGAGGTAAGCATGCGCGGACAGGAGCAGATTGCCCAGGCGGTCGAGCTTGTCGATGCTATCTTGGACGCGCGCCGAGCGGCCTGAAACCCCGTTTCACCGCACCGGCTTCCCGCGACAGCGACCTCACTGGATGGAAATGAAGACTCGCCTGCTCTCCTTGTCCTTGTCCGTTGTTCTCGTCGCTCTGCTCGCCGCATGCGGCGGAGGCGGCAACTCCGGTCCCGTGCCGTCCGACGCGGTCGCCCGGGTCGGCACCACGACGATCTCGAAGGCGAGTCTCAACTCGCTGCTGAACTACGCCTTCGCGAACTACAAGGCTCAAGGACAGCCGGCGCCGAAGGTCGGTACTCCCGGCTATACGCAGCTTCGTGATCAGGCCGTCACGTTCCTCGTGAACTCGGAGGAGTATAGGGAGGAAGGCCAGAAGCTCGGCGTTACGGTGACCCAGCAGGACGTCGACAAGCAGGTCGCGCTGATCGAGAAGACGCGCTTCAACGGCAGCAAGTCGAAGCTCGACGCCGCGCTGAAGAAGGACGGCATCACGCTCGCCGAGCTCGAGCTCTACAACATCAAGCCGACCCTGCTCACGCAGAAGCTGCAGGCCAAGGTGACGGCGAGCGCCAAGGTCTCGACCGCGGCCGCGCAGAAGTACTACAACGAGAACAAGGCCGCGTTCACGACGCCGAAGACCCGCGAGGTGCGGCACATCCTCGTCAAGTCCAAGAGCCTCGCCCAGCAGCTCGAGCAGAGGCTGAAGGGCGGCGCGAGCTTCGCTGCACTGGCGAAGAAGTATTCGAAGGACACCGGCTCTGCGGCGCAGGGCGGCAAGCTCTGTGTGTCCCACGGCGGCTCGAGCGGCCAGTGCGTGCAGACGGTGCCCCCGTTCGACAAGGCGGCGTTCTCGCTCAAGACGAAGGACATCGCGCTCGTGCACAGCCAGTTCGGCTGGCACGTCCTCCAGCCGATCGCGGCGGTCAAGCCCGCCCACGTGCAGACGTTCGCGGAGGTCAAGTCGCAGATCCAGTCGAACCTCGCCCAGCAGCAGTCTTCGGTGGCATGGCAGAACTGGCTCGCGAAGGTGGCGAAGGACTACAAGGGCAAGGTCACGTACCAGTCGGGCTACGCACCTGCAACGACCACGACGGCGACGACGCCCGCGCCCGCGACGACGACCGGCTGAGTGACGAGGCAGCGGGACGAGCCGGCTGCGGCTCTCCTCGAGCTGCAACGCCTGACGGAGCGCCTGCGCCGCGAGTGCCCGTGGGATCGCGAGCAGACGGCCGCGACGATCGTCCCGCACACCGTCGAGGAGTCGTACGAGGTCGCCGACGCTGCGCTCGCCGGCGACGACGAGAAGCTGCTCGACGAGCTCGGGGACCTGCTCTTCCAGGTCTACTTCCTCGCGCTCCTGCTGGAGGAGCGCGGAGCCGGAGATCTGGGGGAGGTCGCTCGCGGCGTCCACGAGAAGCTCGTGCGCCGGCATCCGCACGTGTTCGGCGACGTGGAGGCGCGGACCGCCGATCGCGTGCGCTCGAACTGGGAGCGCATCAAGCGCGAGCAGGAAGGACGCGAGGGCATCTTCCACGACGTTGCGGAGGGACTGCCGGGGCTCCTCTATGCGCGCAAGATCCAGCAGCGTGCAAGAGCGGTCGGCTTCGAGTATCCGGATCTCGCCGGTGCGCTCGCCGACCTCACCGACGAGCTGCGCGAGCTGGAGGATGAGCCGTCCGGCGACGAGCTCGGCGACGTCCTGTTCGCGGCCGTCAACGTCGCACGCAGGCTCGAGGTCGATCCCGAGCTCGAGGTGCGGCGGGCGGCGAAGCGGTTCCGGCAACGCGTGGAAGTTGCGGAGACGCTCGCGGCGGAGGCCGGCGAGAATTGGACGGAGCTGCCGCTCGAGCGGCAGGACGCGTACTTCGACCAGGCGAAGGAGACCGTCGAGTGAGCGGCATCGTCGAGGTCCACGCTCGCCAGATCCTCGACTCGCGGGGCAATCCGACCGTCGAGGTCGAGGTCGGCCTCGATAGCGGAGCATCCGCCCGCGCGGCCGTGCCCTCCGGTGCATCGACCGGTGTGCACGAGGCCGTCGAGCTGCGGGACGGCGGCGGAGCGTACGGCGGCAAGGGCGTCTCGAAGGCGGTCGCGAACGTGTCCCGCGAGATCGCGGCGGCTGTCGCCGGGATGGATGCGTCGGATCAGGAGGCTCTGGACCGGCGCCTGATCGAGCTCGACGGGACGCCGAACAAGAGCCGACTCGGCGCGAACGCGATTCTCGGCGTGTCGCTCGCGAACGCGAAAGCGGCGGCCGCCGAAGCCGGTGCCTCCCTCTTCCGGTACTTCGGCGGCGAGGACGCGACGACCCTGCCGGTTCCGATGCTCAACGTGATCAACGGCGGAGTCCACGCCGACAACTCGATCGACCTGCAGGAGTTCATGCTCGTCCCCGCCGGAGCAGAGAGCTTCTCGGAAGGGCTGCGAATCGCGGCCGAGACGTACCACGAGCTGAAGAAGCTGCTCGGCGAGCGCGGCCTCTCGACCGCGGTGGGCGACGAGGGCGGCTTCGCGCCCGATCTCGAGTCGACCGAGGTCGCGATCGAGGCGATCCTCGACGCCGCCGAGCGCGCCGGCCATCGCGACCGCGTGGCCGTCGCGCTCGACCCTGCCTCGAGTGAGTTCTTCTCCGACGGCCGCTACCGCTTCGAGGGGCGAGAGCTCGCCCCGGGCGAAATGGCCGTCTTCTATGCCGATCTCGCCGACCGCTTCCCGCTCGTGTCGCTCGAGGACGGGAACGCCGAGGACGACTGGGACGGCTGGCGCGCGACGACCGAGCGGCTCGGCGAGCGGCTCCAGCTCGTCGGCGACGACATCTTCGTCACGAACCCCGAGCGGCTGCGGCTCGGCATCGAGCGCGGAGTCGCCAACTCGATCCTCGTCAAGGTCAACCAGATCGGGACGCTGACCGAGACGAAGGAGGCCGTGCGGCTCGCTCACGAGAACGGCTACACCGCCGTCATGTCCCACCGGTCGGGCGAGACGGAGGACACGACGATCGCCGACCTCGCGGTCGCGCTCGGCACCGGGCAGATCAAGACGGGCGCGCCGGCGAGGAGCGATCGCGTCGCGAAGTACAACCAGCTCCTCCGGATCGAAGAGGAGCTCGGTGACCGCGCGGTGTACCCCGGCTGGACCGCGTTCAAGCGCGCAGCGCGTTAGTACCCTGAGCGATATGGCGATCGAACGCCGGACGAAGATCGTGGCGACGCTCGGGCCGGCGTCCGACTCGCGCGAGCGCCTGCGCGCGCTCATCGCGGCTGGCGTCGACGCGGTCCGCTTCAACCTCTCGCACGGGAAGCACGACGAGCACTCCGAGCGGGCCTGGCTCGTGCGGGAGATCGCCGCGGACGTCGGCCGCCCGATCGCGCTGATCGCGGACCTGCAGGGGCCGAAGCTGCGCATCGGCGAGCTGGCGGAGCCGGTCGTCCTTCACACCGGCGACCACGTCCGTGTCTGCGCCGAGGAGGCGGCGAGCGACGGCGAGCTGCCGATCGCGCCGGCCGTGATCGGCGACGTGCTCGAGCCCGGCCACGAGGTGCTGATCGACGACGGGCTCGTCCGGCTCCGGGTCGACGACGTCGACGCCGGCCGCGCGACCTGCGCCGTGGTCGTCGGCGGGCTCGTGAGCTCTCACAAGGGCGTGAACCTGCCGGGCGTGCCGGTGCCGATTCCCTCGCTCACGCGCAAGGACGTCGGCGACCTCGACTGGGCGCTCGAGACGGGCGTCGACTTCGTGGCTCTCTCCTTCGTCCGCTCGCCCGCGGACGTCCGCGACCTGCGCGCGCTGATCGAGCAGGCCGGCTCGCACGCGCACGTGATCGCGAAGATCGAGAAGTCGGAAGCGATCGACGTCCTCGACGACGTCCTCGCCGAGACGGACGCGGTGATGGTCGCGCGCGGGGATCTCGGAGTCGAGATCGGGCCGGCGCTGGTGCCGCTCGTCCAGAAGCGGATCATCCACAAGGCGCTCGAGCGCGGGAAGCCCGTGATCACGGCGACCCAGATGCTCGAGACGATGGTGCACTCGCCCGAGCCGACGCGGGCCGAGGCGAGCGACGTCGCGAACGCGATCCTCGACGGCACGTCCGCTGTGATGCTCTCCGGCGAGACGGCCGTCGGCGAGTACCCGGTCGAGGCCGTCGCGTACATGGATCGGATCGCGCGGGCGGTCGAGCCGAGCCTCGATTACCGGCACGAGCTTCCCGAGGCGCACGAGAATCCGACGATCGGCCAGGCGATGTCGAACGCCGCCTGCGACCTCGC
>JAICZB010000129.1 GCA_025933895.1 Thermoleophilia bacterium | reverse complement strand
GCCAGCCCCAACGCGCTCTGGTCTCGTCCGGTCTACCGGCCGTCTACCGAGACCGGCCGGACGACCGCGTACCAGGCGGACTCAGCGGGACTGCACGGACGACCAAGCCCGCTCAGGACGGGCTGAGTGGACACATACGTAAATGCAGGGACAGTTTCAGCCGACTTCCTAAACCGCGTGCGCATGTTCGATTCATGCCGGGCCATGGAGAAACCCAAGGCCGCTTCGGCTGGAAGTGAAGCCGCCGGTCTTCATAGAGTCTGGGCCATGCCTTGGCAGTGCCCGACGTGTTCCGCGACGAACCCGGACGGCGCCGCGTTCTGTGGCCAGTGCGGCGCCGCCGGCACGACGAGCCTGCGCTCGGAGCGTCGGCTCGTCACTGCGTTGTTCGCCGACATCTCCGGCTTCAGCGAGCTAACGGGACGCGTCGACACGGAGGAGTTGCTGGAGGTGATCGATCCCGTCGTCTCCGCGCTGAGCAACGTCGTCGGCCGCTTCGGCGGCACGGTCGAGAAGTACGCGGGCGACGCGATCCTGGCGCTCTTCGGGGCGCCCGTCGCACACGACGACGACGCAGCCCGTGCCCTGCGGACGGCCGAGGCAATGCATCGGGGGCTGGCGGACCTGGTGCCCGAGCTGGCCCCGGCCGGTGCGAACCTGCGCCTCCATATCGGCGTCAACTCCGGTCACGGGATCGGCCGCGTGATGGGGAGCGACGTCCGCGTCGACTACGGCGTGCTCGGGGACGTCGTAGTCCTCGCACAGCGCCTCGAAGCCGCCGCTCCACCGGGCGAGACGTACGTCGGGGAGACGACGTTCGCACTGACGCGGAAGCAGTTCGATCTCGAGCCTCTAGGCGAGCTCACCGTGAAGGGTAAGGCGGAGCCGGTCCGGGCCTGGCGTCTGGCCGGCCCGCGCGTCGGCGGCAGTGCGGCCGCAGTGTCGGCCGAGTGGTCGCTCGCGGGCCGGGAGCGGGAGCTCGCCCTGCTCGGCGAGTTCGTCGACCGGCGCGCGGGCGTCGGCTTCGTAGTGGGCGAGGCCGGCGCCGGGAAGACGGTGCTATGCCAGGCGGTTCGGGCCCGGGCCGAGAACACAGGTCTGCAGTGGCTCGCCGCCCGCTGCATCTCCTACGGCGGAGAGCTGGCCTACTGGCCGTTCGCCGACCTCTTTCGGCGCGTGTTCGGCCTCGAGGACGCAACACAGCACGGGGCGCTCGCCATCCTCGAGGAGGAGCTTGCAGAGCTCTCTCTGCCGGAGGCACTGCCGTTCGTCGCCGCGCTCTGCGGCGTCGAGGGCGAGGCGACCGATCTCGACGCGCAGTCGTTCCAGATCCGCCTGCACGAGTCGGTGGTCGCCGTGCTCCAAGAGCTCGCGACGCGGCAGCGGACGATCCTCCACCTCGACGACCTGCACTGGGCGGACGGACCGACTGTGGCGCTCCTTCGCAAGGTGCACGAGGTCTGCCGCGACACGCCCCTGCTCGTGCTCATCTCCACCCGGCCGGACGCGCTCGCGCTCGTCGCCGAGCTCGAAGCCGCGGCACCCGAAGCGACTGTGCACATCGAGCTCCAGCCCCTCGCCGAGGAGGCCGTGCGCGAGCTCGCTACGAGGATCCTCAGCGCGCCGCCGTCGAGCGCGCTTGTAGAGGAGCTCCTCGAGCGCACGCGCGGCAACCCGTTCTTCGTCGAAGAGGTGACCCGCTCGCTCGTCGAGCGAGACGAGCTGGTCGAGCAGGACGGCGAGTGGCACACGCGTCCGGGCTGGGAGGCGGACGAGGTTCCGCTCACTGTCGAAGGCCTCCTCGCCGCGCGGATCGACTCCCTGGGCGAGCCCGAGCGCGACGCGCTCGAAATGCTCTCGATCATCGGCAGGCGGGCGGACGGGGAGCTGGCACGGGCGGTGAATGAACAGATCGACGCCGTCGTCCCGACGCTCGTCGGCGCGGGACTGCTCGACCCGCCCGACGAGACGGGCTACGTCCTCTCGTTCCACCACCCGTTGATCCAGCAGGTCGTCTACTCGCGTCTCCTCCGACGACGCCGTGCCCGGCTTCACGCGCTCGTGGGCGAGACCGCCGAGCAGCTCTACGGCGTGGACGACGCGTCGGTCGACCTCTTTGCCCGACACTTCTACCTCGGCGAGGAGCCGGAGAAGGCGTATCCCTATCTGTTGCGCGCGGCCGAGCGGGCCGAGCGCCTCTTCGCCAACGAGCAGGCCCTTACCCAGTTGCGGCGCGCGCTCGAGCTGACCGAGGTTGTCGCCACCGTCGGAGATAGGCTTGATCTTCTCTACCGCTGCGCGAAGCTCGAAGAGACCGTTGGGCGCTACGAGGAGGCGCTCTCCCACTACCGGGAAGTAGCCGCGGCAGGACACTTTCGGTCGGCGATCCACGAGGCCGAGGTGCTCCGCTTGCTCGGCCGAGGGGACGAGGCCTTCACCTGCCTGGAGCAGGCGCGCCGGCAACATCCCGATCCGCCGCCAGCGGACCTGGCTGCGCTCGCGCTCGGAGAAGGTCTGCTGCTCCGCCACCGCGGTGAGGTGAGCGAGGCAGTCAAAGCTTTCGAGCGAGGTATCGCCGCCGGCTCGGGACAGGACTCGGCAATCGAAGGAGAGCTTCTCGTGGAGCTCGGCTACGCGCTCAAGTTCATCGGGGAGCCCAAGGATGGCCTGCCGCACGTGACTCGTGCGCGGCTGGTGTTCGAGCGCCTCGGAGACCTGCCGCGACTCGCGATGACGCTCCGCGTGCTGGGTGGCATTCAATGCGACCTCGCAGACGCGGAGGGCGACCGTGAAGGCATGCAGCGGGCGCTAGAGACACTCGAGCAAGCCCAGTCGTTGGCACGCCGGGTTGGCAACGCAGAGGAGCAGGCGGCGTCGTTGATCAACATGGCCGTGACCCTCGGCGATCTCCGAGAGTTCGAAGCCGCACTGGACGCCGATCACGCTGCTCTCGCAGCATTCGGTGCGGCAGGGCTCAAAGGAGGCATCGCCTGCGCGTACTGCAACATCGCCGACCACCTGACTCAGCTTGCGCGCTGGGAGGAAGGGCTCGAGGCAGGGCGGCAAGGGTTGGTGGTGGCCGAGGAGATCGACATGCCCTACTGGAAAACAGGCGCCCTTCAGTCGATCTCCATGGCCGAGTTCGGCCTCGGCAACCCACAGTCTGCCGCCGCCGCCGCGGAGCAAGCGCTCGAACTGGCCCTCGCGCACGGCCTACTGCAGGACCGCGCGCAGTACGCGCTCCGCGATGCAATCAAGGCGCACCAGGCGCTCGGCAACCACGAACGCATAAGGGACTTGCTGCAGCTGGCGGACGAGCTCGGCTTCACGCCCGCGACCGAATAGGACCGCTGATCGTCTACGGCCCGTCTACCAGGACAGGCCGGATACAGAGGGACTCGGCGCACTGAGCAGACCCAGCGGACACGCGAGCCCGTTCACGACGGACTGAGCGGACAGAGACGTACACGGCGGGACGATCTCGGCGGGCTTGCTATCTACAGGTAGGCGTCTACCAGGAGAGGGAGGGCCGGTCACCAACCTCGCCGCCGCCGTCAGCAGCCAAGCCGCCCCCTGACCCGGAGGGCTTTTGCGTATCGCTGGGGTCCGGGCGGCTTTTGTACCTCTCTAGGTGACCACGGTGTGCTGCATTGCCCAGAGAGCGGCCGCGGCGCGCGTGGAGACGCCGATCTTGCTGTAGATGTGCTGGATGTGGTGATCGGCGGTCTTGGGTGAGATGTAGAGGCGGCCGGCTATGTCCTGGGTCGTCAGGCCTCTCGCGGCAAGTCGGAGCACCTCGACCTCGCGGCGCGTGAGGCCGCCCGGGTTCTGCTGCCTCTTGCCCGTGCTCCTCTTCGGCTCGCCGTGCCCGGCAGCGACCTGCACCGCGCGGCTCGCGCGAGGTTCGAGCAGGCCGTCCGACTCCAGCCGCTGCAGCTCGGCCGCCGCCTCGTCCGGGGAGAACGGCGGGCGATCCGCCCGCTCGGCGGTCAGCCCGACGTACACCTCGGCGGCGGTGAGAACGTATGCGCCGAGATCCTCGTCCGCGGCCTTTGCCCGCTTGTGGTAGCCCGACCCGTCGCACTTCTCGTGGTGCGCGCAGGCGACCGGGTTGAGGGCGGCGAGCGCGGGTGAGCGGCGCAGCATCTGCTCGGTCAGCATGGGGTGAAGCTCGACGCGATCGAACTCCGACCGGGTGAGCGAGCCCGGCTTGTCCCAGATCGAGTTCGGAACCACCGTGGTCCCAAAATCGTGCACGAGCGCTGCGCGCCGGATCGTCGTCACCTCGTCGTCGTCGAGCCCAAGCACGCCGGCGGCGTCTTCGGCGAGCTTCGCGCAGCGGCGGCTGTGGCCGTTCCAGTACGGCGACTTGAGGTCGATGAAATCGGCGACGATGCTCAGCGCGTCGTCGAGCTCGGCCTCCGTCAGGAGCCCGTGGGGCTCCGGCTCGAGGGCGAGCACGGCGTCCCACGGTTCCATCTCGGCGAGCCGGTCGAACCAGTCTCGTCCGTTCGCGAGGAAGACGTCGACCACCGCCGGGTCATAGGTCTCACCGCGGCGCTCCTGCGCGGCCTCGAGCGCGCGCTCGGGCGAAAAGCGGCGGCCGAGCGCCTCCATGTGTTGGCTCAGATGGACGATGCGCATCGGGAGCGGGATCGCCTCGCCCTGGATGTGATTCGGATGCCCCTTCCCGTTCCAGCACTCGAACGTGCACGCGAGCGCCGCGCGGACGTCCGGGCCGAAGTCCAGCCGCTCGAGAAGCATGTCGCCCACCTCGCAGCCCGACGAGAAGTTGTTGAACGCCCACTCGCGGATCGTCTCCTGGATCTTCCGGACGATCTCCTCCCGCTCTTCCTCGTCCCGCCCGGCGGTCGCGAACGCGACGATGTCGCGCATCACCTCGGCGGGATTGCCCGAATCGTGGATGAGCGTCTGTCCCCTAACCGCGATCTCGTCGCCGAACAGCGTCGAGACCTCGTGAGCGTGGCCCGTGCAACCGATGAACCGGAGCAGCGCGACCCAGTAGACGGTCGCGCGCGTCTCCTCGTCGAGCCCGGCGGCCTCTGCCATCCAGCTCGCGAGTAGACACGAGCGGAGCTGTGACTCCAGGGGCTGGCCGAAGGCGTTGTCCTGGGCCAGTGCGAGCGTCGCAACGAGCTCACCGAGACGAAGTGGAGGGGGATCGAAGATGGGGAGTCCTCCCGATGTTTCCGCACATCCCCCCGAACAGAATGCACCCAGACGCGTCGCAGTTCCTCGCCCCGGGGCAGTGCCAACGCTACAGCAAAGGAGAGGTCATGTCCGCATCGCCGCAATCCGGCGAGGACCCGATCAAGGTCGGAGTCATCGCCGATCAGACGGGCCCGCTCTCGATCATCGGGCTCGCGAACGCCAACGTCGCCAGGATGGTCGTCGGCGACCTCAACGCCAAGGGAGGGCTGCTCGGCCGCCCGCTCGAGCTCCACCTGGAAGACAGCGCTACCGACGACGACGCCGCGGCCGAGGTCGCCAGGAAGCTCGTCGAAGAGGACGAGGTCGACGTCGTCCTCGGCGGCATCTACAGCTCCACTCGCCAGGCCATCAAGGGCCCGGTCGTGGTGGAGGGCAAGAAGCTCTACATCTACCCCGAGCAGTACGAGGGGCAGGAGTCCGACCCGCTGATCTTCTGCACCGGGCCGGTGCCGGCTCAGCAGGTCGACCGGTTCATCCCGTGGTTGATGCGGGTGTCGGGAGCAAAGACGTTCTACCTTCCGTCTGCGGACTACATCTGGCCGCACGTGCTGAACGCGCGCGTGCGAGAGGTCGTCTCGGCGAACGGCGGGGAGATCGTGGGGGAGGAGTACTTCCCCCTCGACCACGAGGACTACCGCGCGACCGTCGAGCGGATCTCGGCGACCGGTGCGGACGTGGTCTTCAACACGACGGTGCCGCCCGGCGTCGCGCCGTTCCTGGAGCAGTTGCACGACTCCGGCTTCAGGGGTCGGGGCGGCCGGCTGGTCTGCACCTACTTCGAGGAGAACCTCCTCGGCGCGCTTCCGGCGGCTCACGTCGAGGGCCTCTACAGCTGCCTCGACTACTACCAGACCGTGAGCGACCCGTTCAGCGAGAGGCTCCTCGCGCAGTACGACGCGCTCTATCCCAATGCTCAGAAGTTCACCGGCGGCAGCGGCTGTTCCGGGCTCTACCGCGGCTTCTACCTCTGGGCGGGCGCCGTGACGGAGGCGGACTCGCTCGATCAGGACGACGTCATCGCCGCCCTGGACCACGCCCGGATCGCCGAAGGCCCCGGTGGGCCTGCGGCGATGGTGCCCGGCCAGCATCACGCGCGGATGCACATGTACATCGGCCAGGCACGCGGCGGCCGCTTCGAGGTCGTCGAGACCCTCGGGGCCATCGACCCGCAGGAACGCCTCGTCGCGTCGCCGACCCCAACCGCCTGACCCAACGAAAGAGAGGAGAACGAGATGCTGCTCGCAACCACACAGGTCGAAGACGTCGACCGCTTCATGGAGGTCTTCTCCACGACCGGGGCGGAGAAGCGCAAGGAGCACGGCTCGAAGGGAGCGGCTGTCTTCCGCGACCCGTCAGAGAGCGACCGGGTCTGGGCGATCTTCGACTGGGACGCCCAGGGTTGGCAGAGCTTCGTGTCCGACCCGGAGGTTCCGCCGATCATGTCTGCCGCCGGCCACAAGGGCAAGCCGCAGTCGGCCGAGCTCGTCGGTCGCTGCGACGCCTGAGAAGGGTTACCCGGTCACGAGACCACGAGCGGAGCACCTCGGATCGAGGTGCTCCGCTCGCGCTCGAATGATGTCGCACGCCAGGCACCTGAGCCGAGGTCGCTCGCCTGGGCCAGTGTTGCTCCTATGTCAAGGCGGGGCTCGCTTTCAGTGTCTGGAAGACGGCACGGACGAGGAGTCGTTTGAGGCAGCGGAGTGCTTCGCGGCGGCTCTTGCCTTCGGCGCGTTTACGCTCGAGGTAGTCGCGG
>JAICZB010000069.1 GCA_025933895.1 Thermoleophilia bacterium | reverse complement strand
GCGCCGATCACGAGCACCTTCGCGGGAGGAACGGTGCCCGCGGCCGTCATGAGCATGGGGAAGAAGCGCGGGAGCTGCTCCGCGGCGATGAGCGCGGCCTTGTAGCCCCCGACCGTCGCCTGCGACGACAGTGCGTCCATCCCCTGCGCGCGCGTGATCCGCGGGACGGACTCGAGCGCGAACGCCGTCACGCCGCGCGTCGCGAGCGCCTCGACGCCGGCCGTGTCGGAGAGCGGCTCGAGGAAGCCGATCAGCAGCTGGCCAGATCGGAGCCGGTCGCGCTCTGCGTCCGACGGCTTGCGCACCTTGGCGACGCCGTCCGCCTCCCACGGGTCGCCGACCGTGGCACCCGCTTCGGTGTAGGCGTCGTCGGGGAACGACGCGGCCTCGCCGGCGCCCTTCTCCACGACGAGCTCGAAGCCGGCGGCGGCGAGCTTCCCGACGGCCTCGGGGACGAGCGCGACCCGGCGCTCGCCTTGCGTCGTCTCGCGCGGAATGCCGACCCTCATCCGGCGAATAGCCTACGCACCTTGACGAACTTCTTCACGAGCCACGGTCTGCCGCTGCTGTTCGTGGTGATCATGATCGAGTCGTTCGGGATCCCGCTGCCGGGAGAGACGGCGCTGATCGCCTTCGGCGTGCTCGCCTCGCAGGGGCACCACTCGATCGTGTGGGTGATCGTGTTCGCCGCCGCCGGCGCGATCGTCGGCGACAACCTCGGCTACTGGCTGATCGGCCGGCTCGGCGGACGGGAGCTGTTCGAGCGCTGGTCATTTCTGCGCCGTTACTCCGAGCGCTTCCTGCCGGCTGCCGAGCGGCTGATGGCGAGGCACGGCGGCAAGACGGTCTTCTTCGGCCGCTTCATCACCGTCCTTCGCTACACGGCTGCCTGGGTCGCAGGCATCGGCCGGATGCCCTGGTGGAAGTTCCTGTTCTGGAACGCGGCCGGCGGAATCTGCTGGGCGACCGCGGTGGGTCTCGTCGCGTACTACGCCGGGCACGCCGCGGCCGACGCGATCCAGCGGTACGGGATCTACGCTGCGGGCGGTATCGCCGGCGCCGTCGTGATCGTCTTCCTCTTCACGCACTTCGGAAAGAAGTGGCTCGAAAGTCGTCTCTGACGCAGCGGTCGGGACTCGGACTCGCGGTCCTGCTGCTGCTGACGAGCTGTGGCGGCGGTGGTCCTGCCGCTGCGACTGCGCCGACCAAAGCTCCGCCGTCGGTGCGCGTACCCGCCTTCACGCACGTCGTGCTCGTCGTGTTCGAGAACAAGGAGGCGACCTCGATCGCCGGCAACCCCGGCGCGCCGACGTTCAACGCCCTCGCGCGCCGCTACGCGACGCTGACGAACTACGACGCCGTCGCCCATCCGAGCCTGCCCAACTACCTTGCGCTCGTCTCCGGCTCGACCCAGGGCGTCACGAGCGACTGCACCGACTGCGTCGTCCCGGCCGCCAGCCTCGCCGACACGCTCGCCCGCGCGGGGAAGACCTGGAAGACATACGCCGAGGGCCTTCCGTATCCCGGCTTCACGGGCGGGTCCGACGGGCGCTACGCGAAGAAGCACGACCCGTTCCTCTACTTCCGGGACGTCGCCGACTCGTCGGCCCGCAGTCGCCGCGTCGTCCCGTTCACGCGGCTCGCATACGACCTGGCTCGGCGCCGGCTGCCGGACTTCTCGCTCGTGATCCCGGACCTCTGCAACGACATGCACGACTGCTCGGTCGCGACCGGCGACGCCTGGCTGAAGGCCCACGTCGTGCCGCTGCTGCGCTCACGCGCGCTGCGCGGGGGCGTCGTCTTCGTCGTGTTCGACGAGGGGACGAGCGACGAGGGTGGCGGCGGCCGCATCCAGGCGCTCGCGCTCGGCCCCACGGTGCGGCGCAGCTCGACGTTCAGGAGGGCGACGAACCACTACGGCCTCCTGCGCACGATCGAGGACGCGTGGAAGCTGCCGCGGCTCGGGCTGTCGCGGACGGGCACACCGATCGGCGGCATCTGGAAGAAGTAGGAGTCGCGGGCCCGGCGCGGAAAGCGTCCGGACGATGCTCGCCTCGCTCGCCCGCGCGCTCGAGCAGCGCGACCACACTCTCGGTCACGGCGCCCGGGTCGCGGCGCTCGCCGAGCCCGTCGCGCTGCGGCTGGGCTGGGACCGCGAGCGGATCCGCGCCCTGCGCTGGGCCGCGCCGCTCCACGACGTCGGCAAGGTCAAGGTGCGGCCGCAGCTGCTCGGCAAGGCCGGCCCGCTCACGCTCGAAGAGGTTGCCGAGATCCGGGGCCATCCGTCCGCCGGCGCACAGCTCGTCCTGCCGCTCCGCAGGTTCCACGACGCGCTGCCGTACGTCCTCTTCCACCACGAACGCTGGGACGGCGGCGGTTATCCCGCCCGGTTGAGCGGGCGCAGGATCCCGATCGAGGCACGGATCCTCGCGATCGCGGACGCCTTCGACGCGATGATCTCGCCGCGTCCCTACCGCCACGCACTCACGCACGAGCACGCTCTCGCCGAGGTCGAAGCCGGGGCGGGCACGCAGTTCGACCCGGTCGCCGCGCAGCTCTTCGTCGACGCCTGGGCCGAGGGCTGGGACACCTGGCACGCCGCCGCAGCTTCTTAACAGAATCCGCGCTAGCTTCCTAACAAAGGGAAATTAGGGTCGGCGACATGAGAAGGCTCCGTCTGACGGCGTTGCTCCTCGCACCGGCCCTGCTCCTCTTCTTCACAGAGGCGGGAGGCGCGGCTTCGACACAGCGGAACACCGTCAAGAAGACGGCCAAGCCGATCTCGGCGCTCGCGATGGACGGGTCGCGCGTTGCGTTCATGCGAGAGGACCGGAAGGTCGTCGTCTGGAACGTGAGCACGGGCGCGACCACGATCGTCAAGGGCACGTATCCGAACAAGGGCGCCACGTTCGGCACCGGTGCGGGAGAGGTCGCGATCGCCGGCAAGCGAGTCGCGCTGATCACGCGCTTTGTGACCGGCAACTCGCAGCAGGCCCAGGAGCGGCTCTACACCGCGAGCCTCGGCGGGACGGCGCACCAGCTCGGGAAGCTGACGAACCACTACACCAATCCGCAGGACGGGGAGCCGGACGGCGGGCTCTCCTCCGGCAGCTGGATCGGTGGCGCCGTCGGCTCGGGCAAGGTGCTGGCTGTCAGCACCTGGAAGTCGAACGACAGCGTCCCGAGCCAGCAGCGGCTCAGCCTCGTCACGCCGACCGGATTGCACAGCATCGTCACCGGCGAGGGCGCAATCGTCGCCGCCTCCGCGAACAGTGGGCATATCGCCGTCTTCAACTCGACCCAAGCCTGGCCTGCCGACGAGGTCAGCCCGACTACCACCACGCCGAGTGTCGACATCTATTCCTCCGGAGGCTCGCTGCTCGGCCGGGTGGCCCTCGGCAGCAGCGCGGTGGGCCTCGCGCTCAGCGGCGACGAGATCGTGGTGCTGACCGAGACGATGCCGCAGCCCGGCTCCCTGGCGGCGGCACTCCAGGTCTACGACTGGAAGACGGGCACACTGGTGCACACCTGGCCCGTCGCGGTCGGCCATGTGCCGCCGGTCGAGCGGATCGCGGTGTACGGCCAGCTCGCCGCGGTCGAGGGCTCGTCCAGGCTGCATCTGGTCGACCTGAAGACCGGTAAGGACGACGCGATTGCGCCGTCCAGCCGGATCGGTTGCCCCACAGCGCTCGGTCCTCGCGGCCTCGTGTACGCGGTCAACCCTTCGTTCAACGGCCCTGGAAAGCTCGTCTTCGTGCCGATGGCGAAGCTGCTCGCAACCGTCGGCTAGAGCGCCGCCCAGACCTCGAGCTTCGCCCGGACGCGTCCGATGACGTCGTCCGTGAACTCCGTCGTCCCGAGATGGCCGCCGAGGTCGGCGGTGCGCGCGCCCTGGGCGACCGCCTCGAGGCACGCCTCGCGGATCGCGCGTCCTGCCCGCTCGCCCTCCTCGCCACCGTGGGAGAGGAGAGCCGCTCCCGCCAGGATCATCGCCATCGGATTCGCGACGTTCTTCCCCTGGAGCGAGGGCGCCGTCCCGTGCGCAGCCTCCGCCATGATCGCCGCAGGCTCGAAGTCGGACTCGAACGCGACGAGCAGCGACTCCGAGCCGGCGATCGAGCCGAAGAGCGGCAGCACGAGGTCGGACAGGATGTCGCCGTCGCGGTTGAGCGCCGGGATCACGAGCGGGTCGCCGGCCGAGGAGAGGAGAAGCGCGAAGGTCGCGTCGATGAGCTGCGGCTCGTAGGGCACGTCCGGGTGGCGCGCTGCCGCGGCGTCCATCTCCTCCTTCAGCATCCCCTCGTACGTCGGGCTGACCGTGTACTTCGGTCCGCCGAACACCTTGGCGCCGGTCCGCTCGGCCTGGCGAAACGCGAACTCGGCGACGGAGTGGCAGATGCGGCGCTCGATGCGCTCGGTGCGGAACGCGACCTCGTCGTCGCCCTCGCCCTCGCGCCACTCCTTCGCGCCGTACGCGTCACCGACCGCCATGCGCACGATCGAGATCGGCGCATGCACGCCGCCGAGCGGAGCGACGCCGGGGATCCGCCGTCCGGTCCGGACGATCACCTTGCCGCCGATCTCCTCGCGCAGGATGCGATTCGGGGAGCCGATGTCCCCGAGGCCCTCCGGCGTGACCGTCGCGGCCTTGAGCCCGAGGCCGTGCTCGCGGATCGCCGCCGCCGCCTCGTGCACGATGCCGTTGTCGGTCTCGCGCCGCTGCTCGAGCGAGAGGTCGAACCGCGGGAACTCGAGCTCGACGCCGATCACGCCGGGATCGAGCACGCGCAGGCTCTCCTCCAACAGCTCCTGACCCGTCTCGTCCCCTTCGAGGACGACGATCGTCCGCTCGTCGCGCATCGCGCGATCGTAGCCGCGTTTGCGGCTTCGGCCCGCGGACCACAACCCGACGACATGGCGTGGAGTCGAAAGGGTCGAAAGGGGGCGTTCCGCTATTACGACAGCAGCGGTAAGCGGATCGACGACGAGCCGAAGCTCGCTCGGATCGAGGCGCTCGCGATCCCGCCCGCCTGGAAGGAGGTCTCGATCTCGCCCCGTTCCACGGCCAAGCTCCAGGCCACCGGATACGACGCCGCAGGCCGGAAGCAGTACCTCTACAGCGCGGAATACCGCGCCCAGCAGGAGCAGGCCAAGTACGACATGCTGATCCGCTTCGGAGACGCACTGCCTGCGCTGCGTGAGGCGATGGCGCTGCACTTCGACCAGGAAGACTTCGATCGGGAGCGCGTCTCGGCGATCGCCTTGCGGCTGATCGAGCTCGGCTGGTTTCGGGTCGGCTCGGAGCGCTACGTCCGAGACGGGACGTTCGGTGTGACCACGCTCCTGCGCCGCCATGTGGAGGTGCGCGGCCGCCGCATCCGGCTCTCCTTCCCCGCCAAGCACGGCATCCGCGTGCGTACCGAGGTCGTCGACCCCGATCTCGCCGTAGCCATACGACGCCTGCTCGAGCTCAAGGGTCCGCGCGTGTTCAAGTACGAGTGGGAGGGACGCACCTACAACCTCACGAACAGGCGGCTGAACGAGTACGTGAAGATCTACCTCGGAGACGAGTTCAGCGCGAAGGACTTCCGCACGTGGGGCGGGACACTCGTGGCGGCGATCTGCTTCGCGGAGCGGGTCGACCGGGAGGGATTTCCGGAGTCGGAACCCGAGCAGAGGCGCTCGATCACGGCCGTGATGAAGCGCGTCGCGGAACAGCTCGGAAATACTCCCGCAGTGACGCGCGATTCGTACGTCTCGCCGGCTGTTGTCGAGCAGTACCTGGACGGTCGAACGATCGACGATTTCCGGCCGCGACATTTGCGCGTCGTGAGCGCGCGCGATGTGGCACTCTCGCAGGAGGAACAGGCGATGCTCAGCCTCCTGCGTTCCTGGCGAATTCGTCGCGCACGCGCAGCTGCATAGGACACGGGGAGTTTCTGTAGGTTTATGCCGGTAATCCGTTCTGCGAAGGAGGACAACGGTGGCTCGGAAAACGGTGCTGGTTTGTGACAGTTGCGGCAGCGAAGTCGACGAGGCCAAAGGTGCGGTGATGCGGGTCACCTACACCGACGCGCGCCGCGGGGCGAAGCAGGCCGACCTCTGCGACACGTGTGCCGGCAAGATGCCGGGCCGCGCGGTCGCCCGCCGCGGCCGCAAGCCGAAGTCCGCGTTGGCCGTGTAGCCGCGGGCTTCCGGCGAGCGGAGACGAAGGCTTCGCGAGCCGATCGAAGCGCTAGCGTAGGCGGGTGCCGCTCCGCCTCATCGCGGGGCCCGCCAACGCGGGCAAGGTCGAGCTCCTGCTCGGCCGTTATCTCGACGCGCTCGACTCCCGCGACGGGCCCGAGCCGGTGCTCATCGTGCCGAACCGGGCGGACGTCGACCGTGTCGAGCTCGAACTGCTCGCTCGGCGTCCGGCACTCCTGGGCGGCTCGATCGGCACCTTCGACGACCTCTTTCGCGGGCTCGCGGGAAACTCGCGCGACGGCCGCCGACAGCTCGGACGGGCGGAGCAGACACTGCTCGTGCGCCGGGTCGTGAGCGGCGCGAAGCTCCACGGCTTCGCCCGCTCCGCGGAGCGCACGGGCTTCGTCGACTCCCTCGAGCGGGCGCTGGACGAGCTCGACGAGGGCCTGCTCACGACTGACGCGGTCGAGGGCGAGCTGGGCGCGCTCTACTCGGGCTATCGAGACGAGCTCGACCGGCTCGGGCGCTGGGACCGCGGGCTCCTGCGCAGCCATGCGATCGAGCACCTCCGCACCGACCTCGACGCCTGGCACGGCGAACCGGTCTTCGCCTACGGCTTCGAGGATCTGACCGGCGCCGAGTGGGCGCTGCTCGAGGCGCTCGCCGCGCGCACCGAGGTGACGGTCTCGCTCCCGTACGAGCCGGGACGGCCGGCCTTCGCCGCGCTCAGGCGGACGGCCGGGGATCTCGCCGGGCTCGCGTCCGGCGCGGTCGAAGAGCTGCCGCCGCGCTACTCCGCGGTCGCACCTCCGGCTCTCGCGCATCTCGAACGGGCGTTGTTCTCCGACGAGCCGGCGGACGCGCCGCCGCTCGACGGCGTGATCCGCTTCTTCGAAGGGGCCGGAAGCCGCGGTACGCTCGAGCTCGTCGGCGAGGAGGTGCTAGCGCTCGCCCGCGGCGGCATGCCGGCCGAGCGCATCGGCCTAGTCGTCCCGGGCTACGAGCGGATCCGCGGGGCGCTCGAGACGGTGCTCGGCTCCTTCGGCATCCCGTATGCCGTCGACGGCGAGCTCCGGCTCATGCAGACTCCGCTCGCGCACGCGCTGGCAGCGCTGCTGCGGTTCGCATGGGGCGGAGGGACGCGGACCGACCTCTTCGGCTTCCTCCGCTCTCCGTTCTCCGGGCTCGAGCGGCGGTCGGTCGACTTCGTCGAGGGCCGGCTGCGCGGCCGCGCCGTCCAGGCGCCGGAACGCGTCGTGGACGAGGCGGAGCGGCTGCGCGGGGCGCCGCTGCCTGCACTCGCCGAGCTGCGAGACGCCGCCGATCCGATCGAGGCGGTGCGAGAGCTCGCCGAGCGAATGCTGCGCAATGCGTACGGCCTCGAGCACCCGCCGGCCGACGCTGCGAGCCGACTGGATCTCCGGGCCCACGAGACGCTGAGGCGGCTGCTCTCGGAGCTCGAGGGCTGGCGCGAGCTGAGCGGCGAGCTGAGCCGCGAGGACGTCCTGACGGCGGTCGAGCGTGCTCCGCTCCCTCGCCGGCCGGGGGACGACGCGGGTCGCGTGGCGGTCGTCGACCTGCGACGCGCGCGGACGCGGCGCTTCGACGCGGTCTTCGTCCTTGGCCTCGAGGAGGGAAGCCTGCCGCGGCGTGGCACCGGCTCGCCGTTCCTCGACGACGACACGCGGCGCGGTCTCGACGAGCGAGGCGCCCGGCTGGCGCGGCCGGACCCGGTCGAGCAGGATCGCTACCTCTTCTACACGGCGTGCACGCGTGCCTCGCAGCGGCTCTATCTCGTGCGCGAGGCGGCGGACGACGACGGCAGCCCTCGCGAGGCGAGCCCGTTCTGGCACGACGTCCAGTCGCTGTTCGACGCCGATGACGTGAGGCGTTGGACGCGGCGGCGTCCGCTGTCGGCGCTGACGTGGCCGCTCGAAGAGGCGCCGACCGACCGCGAACGGCTGCGCGCGCTTGCCGAGCTCGCCGCCCACGACGCGGCGTCGGCGGACGCCCTCGCCCGCGCGAACGGCTGGGAGCGGAGACTCGAGCGCGCGCGCGTGGCTTTCCGGCGGCCGACGCGGATCACACATCCGCTCGTCCTCGAGCAGCTCGGGTCGCGCAGCTCCTTCGGCGTGACCGAGCTCGAGCGCTTCGCCGACTGCTCCTCCGCCTGGTTCGTCGAGCGCTTCCTCGATCCGAAGACGATCGACGCCGAGCCCGACGCGAAGCAGCGAGGCAGCGTCGCTCACAACGCGCTCTACCGCTTCTTCTCGCGAGTGCCGGCGGAGCTCGGCGTCGAGAAGCTCGAGCCGCAGCACGTCGAGGCGGCGACCGGGCTCATGCGCCGCTGCCTCGACGAGTCGATCGCCGGCGTCCGGATGGATCTCACCGAGATGCAGGAACGGGAGCTCGACCAGACGCTGTGGCGCGATCTCGCAGCGTTCGTCGAGGAGGAGTGCGAGTCCTCGTCGCCGCTCGTGCCGAGGCGCTTCGAGGTCTCGTTCGGCAGCGAGCGGGCTGCGCCGGAGCTCCAGCGCGGGCTCGAGCTCGGCGGCGGCCTCACCCTCTCCGGGAAGATCGACCGGATCGACGTCGACCCGTTCGGCGCGCGCGGAGTCGTCCAGGACTACAAGTCCGGCAAGAGCGCCTACTCCGCGCGGCAGATCGAGAGCGAGCTGCGGCTGCAGATCCCGCTCTACATGCTCGTCCTGCGCGATCTCGTGGGGCTCGAGCCGCTCGGCGGCCTCTACCGGCCGCTCGCGGGCGCGCGCAAGCCGCGGGGTCTCGTTCGCGACTCAGAAACCGAGACGTTGCCTGGCTACGTCTCGCATGACTACCTCGACGAGGAGGCGTTCTGGGGCGTCGTCGAGTCGGCCCGCGGGACAGCGACCACGCTCGCCGAGCGACTCCGGGCGGGCGATGTCCAGCACGACCCGCTCGGCGGCGAATGCCCGAGCTGGTGCGATCTCTGGACCGTCTGCCGGATCGAGCGGGCATGAGCGGCGCGGCGCTGAACGAGCAGCAGCTCGCGGCGGTCGAGGCGAGCGGCGAGGTCTTCGTCTCCGCCGGCGCCGGCACCGGGAAGACGGCCGTGCTCGTCGAGCGTGTGGTCCGTGCGGTCTGCGACCGCGGGCTCGACGTCGACTCGATCCTCGTCATCACGTACACGCGTCGCGCAGCCGGCGAGCTTCGCACCCGCATCCGCGCGGCGCTCGCCGAGCGCGGGCGGCACGACCTCGCGCGCGAGCTCGACGGAGCCTGGATCTCGACGATCCACGGCTTCTGTGCGCGCCTCCTCAAGGCATATCCGCTCGCCGCCGGGCTCGACCCGCGCTTCCGGGAGCTCGACGAGGCGCAGGCAGCCGTGCTCCGCTCGGAGGCGTTCGGCGAGGCGCTCGCGGAGTTCTGC
>JAICZB010000134.1 GCA_025933895.1 Thermoleophilia bacterium | reverse complement strand
GCCGCTGCCGAACGTCGTCGCGCACGAGCAGGTCGGACGCGTCGGCGGCCGGGAGGTCGAGCTGCGACCGCACGGGCGCGGCCGTCATGCCGGCTCGTACCGCCTGCGTGACGTGCCGCGGGGCCGCCACCGCTTCGAGCCCGTTCGCCTGTCGATCGCCGATCCGTTCGGGCTCGCCGAGTCGGGGCTGGCGCTCGCGGGGCAGCAGGCGCTCGTCGTCTACCCGCGCCTCGTCGACCTCGACCGGCTCTTCTTCGACGGCGGCGCCGGCCCCGAGCACGGCCGCCGGCTCCTGCTGCGGCGCCCCGTCGGCTTCGAGCTCCACAGCGTCCGCGACTACCAGCAGGGAGAGTCGCTGCGGCGCGTCCACTGGCCGTCGACCGCGCGGCGCGGCTCGCTGATGGTGAAGGAGCTCGAGGATTCGCCCCGCGACGAGGTCGCAGTGCTGCTCGACGGAGACCCCGCGGCGGTCGCGGGCTCTCCGCCGAACTCCTCCTTCGACGTGGCCGTCCGGGTCGCCGGATCGATCCTCCTCGCGCAGGTGCGACGGGGGCGGCGCTGCGTGCTCGTCCTCAACACGGCGGGGCGCGAGGCGCAGGCCGTCTCGTCCGACGGGCCGGAGTGGCAGCGCGCCCTCGAGCTGCTCGCCGCCGCGGAGCCCGATGCGCGGGGCCCGGCGGCGTCGCTCCTCCAGTCGGCCGACGCGACGGCCGCGCGGTCGCTCGAGCTCGTCGTCGTGACCTCCCGGATCGAGCGGTCGCTCGTGGACCGGCTCCTGGAGCGCGCCCTCACGCGCCGCCCGGTCGCGCTCGTCCATGTCGAGGCGGCGAGCTTCGCCGGACGTGCTCGCCGCCGGGACCCCGATCTCCTGCGGCTGCAGGCAGCCGGCGTCCCGATAGCCGTCGTGCGCCAGGGCGACGATCTCGCGGCTGCGCTCGACGGAGCGAGCTCTCGGGAGGCGGTCCATGCGTAGCGCCGCGCGGACTATCGCGGTCAGCCTGCCTCCGCTCGTCGTCGTGGCGGTCGCCTGGCTTCGTCTGGAGCAGCCGATCGGGTCGCTCCCGCGCGTGCTCGCGCTTCTCGCCCTCGCGCTCGCGGCCGCCCTCCCGCGGCGCGGCTGGATGCGCGGCATCGGCGCCTTGGTGGCTACCACCGTCGCGGCACGGATCGCTGTCGGTGCCGACCTCTTCCCGTGGCGCCTCGACCATCCCGGCTCGGGCTTCGGCCTCTCCGATGCGTTCTCGACTCTCGGCACGCAGTTCGGGAACGGCTTCGCCGACTTCTACAACACGCATCTCCCGTTCGACCCGAGAGTGCACGTGGCGATGCACGAGCTCGTGCTCTCGGGCCTCTTCGTCTTCTCGCTCGGGGTCGCCCTGCTCGTGGCCGCGCGAAAGCCGGTGCCGAGCGCACTCGCGCTGATGGCGGGAGCAGGCTGGCCGGCGACCCTTCTCGGGTCGTCGTCCGGCATTGCGATGGGCGCTGCGATCCTCGTCGCCTCCCTGGTCGTGCTCGCGGGGCTCGGATCGCGCCGCGTGCCCGCGCTCGCGCTGCCGGCGGCGTCGGTCGTGGCGACGGCGGCCATGGCGGTCGGTTCCGCGACGGCGGCGCGTCACGGGCTCGTGCACTGGCAGACCTGGAACCTCGCGAACGTCGCATCCGGGCCGACCGACGTGGGCTTCGTCTGGGACGCGCAGTACGGCGGCCTCAAGTGGTCGGGTCGCCCCACGACCCTGCTTCAGGTCGTGTCCGACCAGCCGCCGTCCTACTTGCGCGCGACGGTGCTCGACGACTTCGTCGGCGACAGGTGGTCGGTCGGCCTGCCTCGCTCGTCGGACTCCCTCGAGCCCGCAGCGGCCCGGAACCGGCGTAACCAGACAAGGGAAGTCGTGACGGCGACCGGGATCGAGGACACCCACCTCGTCGGAGGCAGCATCCCGATCAGCTTCGAGGCCGCTGCCGGCGCCCCGCTCGTCAAGACGGAGCCGGGCTTCGCGGCCCTGAACCAGAACCTCCCGCGCGGCTTCCGGTACACGGTGTGGAGCTTCACCGCCCGCCCGAGCGTGGCCGCGCTGCGGCGTTCGCCGCCGGACTATCCGCTGGACCTCACGACCGACGGGATGCTCGACGTCGGACGCGGCGTGTCGATGCCCGTGTTCGGAGCTCCGGACCGGACGGGACACGAACAGGTGCTGCTGACGGCGAACCCGGATCTGAATCCGTACGTGCCACTGGCGCGGCTCGCCGACAAGGTGGCCGGCGGCGCCCGCACCCCGTACGGAGCGGTCGAGAAGCTGGAGCACTGGTTCGACGCCTCGGGCATCTTCCGCTATTCGAACCACCCGACGGTGATCTCCCCGGCGCTCGTCGGCTTCGTCACCCAGACGCACGCCGGCTACTGCCAGTACTTCGCGGGCGCCATGGCTCTCATGCTCCGCTACCTCGGCGTTCCGGCACGCGTCGCCGTCGGCTTCGCCGGCGGTCAGTACGACCCGAACCAGCACCTCTGGAACATCACCGACCGCGAGGCTCATGCCTGGGTCGAGGTCTGGTTCAAGGGCTACGGCTGGCTGCCGTTCGACCCGACGCCGGCGGGGCCGGGATCGCCTCCGCGGGGGCCCGCTGTGGCCGGGGCGCCTCCAGGGCTGGGAGCGCGTGGCCTGACCCCGGGTCAGGCGGGACGAGCGGGAACGAGCGGCGGCCCGTCCTCCGTGGAGACGAAGCTGAAGGCCAACAACGGGTTCGGCCCGCACACGCACCTCCGCCGCACATCTGGATCCGGAGCCGTGGAGGTCAGCGGTGGCGGAGGCGATCGCGGTCGGCCGGTGCTGATCCTGCTGGCCGTCCTCGTCGCCGCGGGCGGAGGGATCGTGCTCACGAAGGCCGCTTTCCGGATGCTCAGAAACACTCGGCGCGATCCGCGCGGCGTCGCGGCTGCGTGCAGGCAGGAGCTCGCCTCGTTCCTCGTCGACCAGCGGATCGAGGCCCCGCGGAGCGCGACGCTCGGTGAGCTCGGGGAGCTCGTCCGGCACGAGTTCGGGGTGAGACCCGAGGCATTCGTGGTCGCGGCGACGGCCGCCCGCTTCGGCCCGGCCGACACTGCGACCGCAGCAGCCGTCGCCGCCCGGCGCGAGCTGCGGGCCCTCCTCGAAGGGGCGCGCCGCGGCCTCACCCGGCGGGAAAGGATCCGCGGCCTGCTCTCGCTCCGCTCCCTCACGCGTCCGGTGACGGTTGACGCAACAGCTCCGGCGGTCGCGGTGGGTAGGACGGTGTCATGAGCGAATCGACGTACAGCCTCTTCCAGCGCGGTCGCCGCCACCTACGGGCGGGCATGGCCGCACAGGCCACCGTCTCGCTGGAGAAGGCGAAGCGGCGCGAGCCGGACAAGGCCTCCATCCGCGAGACGCTCGGGATCGCGTACTTCCGCATCCGGCGCTGGAGCGAGGCCGAGGAGGAGTTCCGCAAGGTGCTCGAGCTCTCGCCGGTCAACGACTACGCCCACTACGCACTCGGCCGCTGCCTCGAGAAGCAGGGACGGGACGCCGAGGCGAACCGGCACTACAAGCTCGCGAGCTCCCTCTGCCCGGGGTCGAAGCAGTACCGGGCGCGCATCCGCGAGCTGGACTAGCGTCGCCTCGTGCGAGCTGTGGTACAGCGCGTGGCGCGGGCACGCGTGACGCCCGGCGGCGAGATCGGCCGCGGCCTCTGCGTGCTCCTCGGCGTCGCGCGAGGGGACGGTGAGGAGCAGGCGGTACGGCTCGCGGGCAGGGTCGCGCGGCTGAGGATCTTCCCCGACGACGAAGGGAGGTTCGATCGCGGGGTCGCGGAAGTCGGCGGCGCTGTGCTCGTCGTCTCGCAGTTCACGCTCATCGCCGACACCGCGAAGGGGAACCGCCCGAGCTTCGCCGAGGCCGCGCCGCCGAACGAGGCCGAGCTTCTCTACGAGCGCTTCTGCGCCGAGCTGCGCGAACTCGGCGTCCCGGCCGAGACCGGCGTCTTCGGCGCGACCATGGAAGTCGAGCTCGTGAACGACGGGCCGGTGACGATCGTTCTCGACGTCTGATCACTCCGAAATACGATTGCCGCGATGTCGTTCACGCTCAGGAACATCAAGGACCTGGAGGACATCGGGTCCGTGTTCGACGGCCCTCCGGACCTGGAGTTTCGTACGGCGACGAAGGCGCTCGAGCTGGAGAGGTCCGCCCTGACCCACCAGCGCGTCCCGCCCAACTATCGCTTTCCGTACGGCCACACCCACGCAACGCAGGAGGAGGTGTTCGTGGTCGTGCGCGGGAGCGGTCGGATGAAGCTCGACGACGAGATCGTCGAGCTCAGGGAGTGGGACGCCGTGCGCGTCCCGCCCGGAACGTGGCGAGGCTACGAGGCGGGGGCGGAGGGCCTCGAGATCCTCGTCGTCGGCGCGCCCAATCTCGGCGAGCATCCTCGCGACGATGTCGACGGCCGGCGCGACTGGTGGGCCGAGTAGGAGGCCGCTGCCGCGGTCGTCCGGTGACGACGTATGACGACGCTCGCGGAGCTGGAGGAGCGGCGGGCGCACGAGTGCCGGCTGAGGCCGGACCGCGCGCTCGAGTCGCTCGACGACGCGGAGGAGTTCCTTTGCGATCGCGGCCTCCTCACCCGCACTGCCGACTCTTTCCTGCCGAGCCTGTTCGAGGCGTGTCACGAGGAGCCCTACGCGCACGAGAGCCCCGGGTTCGGCCAGTGGCCCGCGACGAAGTTCCCGTGGTTCGGAGAGCTCGGGGCGCGCGGCCACCTCATCCTCGCCGTCCACCGCGGCAAGAGTCTTCTCGTGACCGAGGAGACCGCGGATCTCCTCGACCCGATCTGCCGCGCCGAGCTCGAGCGGATGGAGGCCGAGGATGAGGGCTGGGCGCGCCTGCTGCGGCACCTCGCGGACGCCGGCCCGTCCGAGCTCGACGACCTCCAGACGGAGCTGTCACTGACGCCGAAGGAGCTGAAGAGCCTCCGCTCACCGCTCCAGCGCTGCGGCGCGATCGTCGCGCGCTCGATCGTCTACGAGGAGCCCCATCGGCACACGAGTGTTCTGCTCCGGTGGGACCAGGCGCATCCGGAGCCGGCCGGCGGGAGGGAACCGCGGCAGGCGCTCGGCGACCTCGTCTGCGCCGGAGTCCGCGCAGCCGTCGTCGCACCAGAGCGCGAGCTGATCCGCTGGTTCTCGTGGCGCTGGTACTGGGACGACGAGCTCGTGGACGAGCTCGTCCAAGCGGGTCGGCTCGTCCGCGTCGACGGCCACGTGACATCCGGCTGAATCGGGCCGTTGCTACACTCCGCGCACCACATTTCACCGGTTCGGAGAAATGGGCCTGCGGGCCCATTTTTTGTGAGAGACAGAGGAAAGTGCCGACGACATTCGACAAGGAACGCCAGCTGCAGGAGGAGATCGCGCCGCGGGTCGAGCACGACCTGCCGGGTGTCGACGTCCTCGCGGTCGAGCTCGTCTCGCCGTCGCGCTTCTGCGTCTACATCGACCATCCCGAGGGCGTCGACCATGCGCTTTGCGAGCGCGTCACCGACGTCCTGCGCGACTACCTGCGCGAGTACGGCGTCGAGGTGTCCTCGCCCGGACTCGACCGGCCGCTTCGCCGGCAGCAGCATTTCGAGGCGGCACTGGGACGCGACGTGCGCCTCCGCACGACCGGACGGAAGCTGCGCGGCGAGGTCCGCTCCGCCGACGAGCAGACCGTGACGGTGGCCGCGTCCGACGGCGCCGAGACCGAGATCCCGTACCACGAGATCGTGCGGGCCAACCTCATCCCAACTTCTGAATAGACGAGGGAGCGTGACATGACCCAGGAGATCATCGAGGCCGTCCGCGAGATCGAGCGCGACAAAGGGATCGAGGAGGGCGCGCTCGTCTCCGCGCTCGAAGATGCGCTCCTCGCCGCCTACAAGAAGACGCCGGGCGCGTCCCGTCACGCGACGGTCGAGATGGACGACGACACCGGCGACTTCCGCGTTTTCTCGGTCGAGCTCCCGGCCGACATCGAGGAGCGGCTGCTCGACGAGGCCCGCGAGCGCAAGCTCGAGGAGCTCGAGCGCCTCGAGGAGGAGACCGGCGAGCGGCAGCACACGCTCATCTCCGACGACGACCTCGACATCGACTGGTCCGACGTGCCCGAGCAGGACGTCAAGCGCGAGGACGTCACGCCGGAAGGCTTCGGCCGCATCGCCGCGCAGACCGCGAAGCAGGTCATCCTGCAGCGGATCCGCGAGGAGGAGCGCCGGATGATGTACGACGAGTACATCGACCGCGTGACCGAGGTCGTCACGGGCATCGTCCAGCAGGCCGGCGACCGCAACAACGTCCTCGTCGACCTCGGCAAGGTCGAGGCGCTGCTGCCTCGCTCCGAGCAGGTCGACGGCGAGCGCTACGAGCAGGGCTCTCGGATCAAGGCGGTGATCACCGAGGTGCGCTCCGGGACGAAGGGCCCGCAGGTCATCCTGTCCCGGCGCGACCCCGAGCTGATCAAGACGCTGTTCGAGCTCGAGGTGCCGGAGATCGCAGACGGTCTCGTCGAGATCCGCGGTGTCGCCCGCGAGCCGGGCTACCGGTCGAAGATCGCCGTCGAGTCGCATGCCCAGGGCGTCGACCCGGTCGGCGCGTGCGTCGGCCCGCGCGGGTCGCGCGTGCGGATGGTCGTGTCGGAGCTCCGTGGCGAGAAGATCGACATCATCCCGTGGAACAACGAGCCGGCGCGCTTC
>JAICZB010000116.1 GCA_025933895.1 Thermoleophilia bacterium | reverse complement strand
CGGATTCGAGCGGCCGGAGATCGAGCCGAGGACGGAGCCGAAGAAGCGGAAGTTCTCGACTGCCCCGATGACCTCGGCCTTGACCGAGGAGATCGCCTTGCCGACGTTGCGCGCCTCGAGCTCCGCGAGCTCCTTCCGGTTTGCCACGATCGCGTCGGCTAGTGCCTGGAGCAGGCGCGAGCGCTCGTTCGGCGGCGTCTTGCCCCATGGGCCGTCGAGCGCGGCGCGCGCGGCTTCTACGGCGCGGTCGATGTCGGCCTCGCCGGCCATCGCCGCGCGGGCGAGTGGCTCGCCGGTCGCGGGCTCGTGCAGGTCGCGAATCTCGCCGGACGCGGGCTCCACGACCTCCCCGCCGATGAAGAGCCCGTACTCCTGGCCTGCGGTCACCGCCATGCGCGGAACTTAGCGGTTGCGCCTCGGCGTTTGCGCCGCCGTCCGATGCGGTAGATTTCGGATCCGAAACCGAAAGAAGGAGAGGGACATGTCGAGCGAGGTCCGCGTCGAGGCAGCACGCATCCCCGACCGCAACCGGTTGCTCGAGGCGCTGCGCGACGAGGGTCTCGACGCCCAGCCGGAGGACGAGATCGGCATCGTCGTCCCGGTGGGCGACGGCGGCGGCGACCTCTTCCACCAGGTGGAGGGTCTCGTCATCAGCGTGGGCGCGCCCTTCGTGCCGATCGAGCACGAAGGCGTGATCTACATCAGGCCGCCCGTCGGCTAGCGGCGGACCTTGGGCGCGCGGCCGCGACTGAGGATCAGCTTCACCACTGTCCGGTGCTTCTTCGTCAGCCGGGCATGCGTGCGTGCGCGCGGGTACTGCGCGATCACGTGGCCGCGTCTAATCCGAGCCGAGTACCTTCGGTGCGTGACCTTGCCTTTCAGACGCACGGCGCCCAGCCTGTGCTCGGCGGCGCGGTAACCCAGCCTCCGTACATCGGGCACAGTCGCATGTGTCGGGCTCACCGTGGGTGGCGGACCGTTGCCCGAGGCAGGTGGCACGGTCACGCCCAGCGGAGAGCTGCCGCTACAGCTCTCCCCCGCGCAGGTCAGCGGATCGTCCGTCAGGAACACTTCATGCCGGTTGCTCCCGTCTCGATCGACCATGTACGCGAAGTTCCCTTGTGTGCCGCTGTCATCGACGAAGGCCAAATAGAGGATCTTCGTGCCGTCAGACGTGAACTGCGGATCGATCGGACCCCACGGATCCGAAAGATGGGTGACCTGCCGACTCGGATCGAACCGGTCATACAGGTCACCGCCGTCGGTCCGATAGGCGAAGACCTGGTTTACGCACGTTTGCCCTTCCGCGGTCACGATCGGAACGCAGCTGACCGTGGTCAGCCACTGCCCGTCGGCCGACCAGGACAACGAGTCGGTCTGACCCTCCACGATCATCCGCTTGTCGCTGCCGTCGGCGTTCATGAGCATGACACCGCTGGGGGCGGAATACGCGATCGAGCCGCCGTCTGGGGAGAACTTCGGTGAGAGCAGCCGGCCCTCGCCATTGCCGTCCGCTACGAGTGTGAGCCCAGAACCGTTTGCGTTGACGACATAGATGTCCGAACTGCCGTCGGCCGGATCGAAGCGGTCGAACACAACCTTCGAGCCGTCCCAGCTGAGCGAAGGGTTCTCGTCGTATGGGGACGAGTCGAGTTCCACCGGCGCCTTGCCGGAGCCGACGAGCCACACCGGACCGCCGTCCCCACCGCCGGCGAAGACATGGTTCGCGTCGCTGAACACGATCGAGCCGTTCGCCGCCGCGGCGTATTCGATCGCGTCGGTCCCTGCAGGGATCGGCACGCAGCTGGTCGCAGCCCGGGCGAACGTCTGGACGATGAATCCGCGACATTGCTGGATCCAGCTCGGAAAAACGACCTGGCCGGGGTCGGAGGTAGTCGGGAGGGTTGCGTTTACCGTGGGCGACGGCTCGCCACCGGCTGCGGGCGGCACAACTTCGGGATATTGAGTCGGGACGGCGAAGAGCTCGTGTTCGTTCGTCCCGTCGCGAGCGACGCTGTAGAAGTAATTCCCCTGGTCGCCGCTGTCGTCGAACCCCCTCATGAACAGCATCTGGGCGCCGTCGGAACTGAACTCGGCATGCCAAGCCGACTGTTCGGTGGGGAAGTGCGTTACCTGGTTGTCTGTGCTGAGTTCGTGCAGGAGATCGCTCCCGTCGGTGCGATACGCGAAGATCTGGCTGACGCAGGCTTGGGGGTCTGCTCCCGTTGGTCCGCAACCAGTCCAGGTAAGCCACTGTCCGTCGGGAGACCAGGATAGGTTGTCCATCGAACCGACCTCGCCGACCTCGCCGGCTATGACCATCCGTTTGTCGCTCCCGTCCGCGTTCATGAGCATGACACCGGTCGTGCGGTAGCTCCCATCTGGAAGCGGGCCGCAGCCCAGACTGGCGTTCGGGCTCGCGAGCTGCGCGAGCGTGCAGTCGTATGCAATAGACCCCCCGCCCGGCGAGAACCTCGGAAGACTCAGGTAGTTGGTCTGATCTCCCGAAGCGACGAGCATCAGCCCGGTGCCGTCGGACTTGACGACAAAGATGTCTGATGCCCCGGTAGCCGGTTCGTGGCGAGCGAACACTACGGTCGATCCGTCGGGGCTGATCGAGGCATCGAAGTCCTCCGGAGACGAGTCCAGCTCGAAGGGTGCCTGTTGGGGCCCGACCAGCCATACCGGCCCCCCGCCTCCATCTGCGGTGTCGCTTTCGCTCCAATCGTTGTAGACGACGGACCCGTCGGCGGAAGGCTCGAAGGTCAGCGGCTCGGCGGTCGCAGGAATCGGCACCGACCCGACGGCGGTGCCGTCGAGCGTCTGGACCGTGAACGCCCCACCGGCGCAACACGGCGGCGCCAAGACGACGAGAACCTGATCGGTCGCTCCTCCGGCCGCCGAAGCGCCAAGCGTCAGTACCGCAACGAGGAAGATCAAGGTCGCACGGAACGCGATTTTCACGGCCGGACATTAGCCAGCCCGTGTCGCGACAACAACCCCCGTTTTAGCGTTCGAACAAGGCCGCCTGCCCCTGCCCAACCCCGACGCAGAGCGTCGCCAGGCCGTAGCGTCCGCCGCGGCGGCGGAGCTCGTGCAGGAGCGAGACGACGAGGCGCGCGCCGCTCATCCCGAGCGGGTGGCCGAGTGCGATCGCACCGCCGTTGACGTTCACCTTCTCCGGGTCGAGGCCGAGCTCGCGGATCACGACCAGGCTCTGCGACGCGAACGCCTCGTTGAGCTCGACGAGGTCGATCGCGTCGAGCGGGACGCCGCTGCGCTCGAGCAGCTTCCGCACGGCCGGGATCGGGCCGATTCCCATCACACGCGGGTCGACGCCCGCGACGGCGCTGCCGACGAACGCACCCAGCGGCTCCACCCCCAGCTCGCGCGCCTTCTCCTCCGACGCGATCACGAGCGCGGCCGCTCCGTCGTTGATCCCCGATGCGTTCCCGGCGGTGACCGTCCCGCCTTCGCGGAAAGCCGGCCTGAGCGAGGCGAGCTTCTCCGCGGTCGTGTCCGGACGCGGATGCTCGTCGCGCGTGACGTCCCCGACCGGCACGAGCTCGTCGGCGAAGCGGCCCGCCTCGTCCGCGGCGGCCCAGCGACGCTGAGACTCGAGTGCGAACGCGTCCTGATCCTCGCGCGTCGCTCCCCACCGCTCGGCGACGTTCTCGCCGGTCTCGCCCATCGACTCCGGCGGGAAGAGCTCGACGAGCTTCGGGTTGGTGAAGCGCCAGCCGAGCGTCGTGTCGTAGATGGGACGGTCGCCGCGCTCGAACGGCTTCTCGGCCTTCGGCGTCACGAAGGGCGCGCGGCTCATCGATTCCTCGCCGCCGGCCACGAAGAGGTCGCCGTCGCCCGCGATCACCGCGTGGCACGCGCCGACGACTGCCGCGAGCCCGGACGCGCAGAGGCGGTTGACGGTGACACCGGCCACGGACTCCGGTAGACCCGCGAGCAACGCAGCCATCCGTGCGACGTTGCGGTTGTCCTCGCCGGCCTGGTTGGCGGCGCCGAGCCAGACGTCCTCGATTTGCTCGAAAGGCACGCCCGCGCGGGACACGGCCTCGCGGATCACGAGCGCCGCGAGATCGTCGGGGCGCACGTCCGACAGCGCCCCGCCGTAGCGGCCGATCGGGGTGCGCACGGCGGAGAGGACGACGGCCTGGCTCACGGGCTGAGTCTAGGCAGCGGCGGTGGCGCGACCGAGCAGGCGGTCGATCGCAGCGAGCCCATCGTCCCCGATGTCGACGCTGTGCTCGTTCACGTAGAGCGCGATGTGCGCGGCGCAGACCTCGTCGGACAGTTCGTGCGCGAGCGAGCGCACGTAGTCGCGGCCGGCGTCCGGGTTCGCGAAGGCGTACTCGACCGAGGTGCGGATCGCGGCCTCGGCCTGGTCGACGAGCTCCGGCTCGAGATCTGCGCGCGCGAAGATCCCCGCGAGCGGGACCGGCAGGCCGGTCTCGCCTTCCCACCACTCGCCGAGATCGGCCACCGAGACGAGCCCATGCTCGGCGTACGTGAAGCGACTCTCGTGGATGATCAGGCCCACGTCGACCTCGCCCGCGACGATCGCCTCGAGGATCCTGTCGTACCGGAGCTCGACCACCTCGCCGAGCGCCGGCGCCGCGAGCCGGAGCAGGAGGAACGCCGTCGTCTCGCGGCCGGGCACGGCGACACGCCCGGTCACCGCTTCTTCGAGAGAGCGCGCTTCGCGCGCGACGACGAGCGGACCGACGCCGCGGCCGAGCGCGGCGCCGCTCCGCAGGAGCCGGTACCGCTCGCCGGCGGCGGCGGCCGCGCCGAAGCTGAGCTTCGTGAGCTGCAGCTCCCCGCTCGCCGCACTCCGGTTCAGTTCCTCGATGTCGAGCAGGACCGGCTCGACCTCGAACGGCGCAGGCACGAGCCCGTGCACGAGCGCATGAAACGCGAACGCGTCGTTCGGGCACGGCGTGAAGCCGAACGTGAGCTTCACGAGCGGCCGAAGAACCAGGCTTCCAGCGGCTTCAAGAGCTCGTCGCGCGTGAACGGCCGGACGAGCTCGGCGTGGCCGTCCCGCTCCGAGACCGTGAAGTCGTCCTCGAGGGTCTCGTTCGCCTCCTGCAAGGCATCGCCGAGCTCGTAGCCCGCGAAGACGTAGTCCTCGGGCCGCGGCTCCTTCGACGGGCGCCGGTCCGGATTGACGGCGCGCCCGACGGCCCAGACGCCGCCTTCCTTCCGCTCGATCCAGATGACGACCGTCTCGGGGTCGCCGTTCGAGTCGACGCCGTGGAGCACGCGCTCCGCGAACCGACCGCGGTCGGTGGACGCCTTCACGGCCGGACTATGACACCTCCCGCCCGGCGCCCGCGGCCCGCGCGCGCTCGACGACGGCGGCCGCGACGGCGACGTCCCACGCGGCGAGGCCGTTCGACTTGAAGACGACGATGTCCTCGTCCGACTGGCGGCCGGGAACCTCCTCGCCGACGACTTCCTGCAGCTCGTGCACCTCGAGCCAGTCGAGGACGCCGGACTCGACCGGCTCGATCAGGTCGGCGGACTCGAGCCTCGCGTCGTCGCGCGAGTCGCAGCAGACGAAGGCGGCGCGCTCGAGGACGACGTTGTCGAGCTCGCGGCGGCGGCCGTCGTTCGCGCCGACCGCGCAGACGAGCGCGCCGGGATTCAGCCACTCGCCGCGCAGGACAGGGTCGGGCGACGTCGTTGCGGTGACGACGACGTCGCAGGCGGCGGGATCCTGGTGGCTCTCTCCAGGCTCGGCGCCGTGTTCCTTGCAAAACGCGCTCAGTCGGTCCTCGCTCCGGCAGTAGGCGACCACGCGCTCGAGGCCGGGCAGCGCGACACGGATGCAGGCGACCTGCGACTGGGCCTGCCAGCCGCAGCCGATCACGCCGAGGCTGCTCGCACCGCTCGCGGCGAGATGCTTCGCCGCGACGCCGCTCGCCGCACCGGTCCGCAGCTGGCCGAGCTTGTCCGCCTCGACCACGGCCACCAGCTCGGGCGAGTCGGCGCGGAAGAGGAGGACGGCGAAGCGAGCACCGTCGCGGAAACCCGCGTAGACCTTCGCGCCGGCATAGCCGAGCTCGAGGTCGGCGGCAGCCATCACCGCGAGCGCCCCGTTCTCGAGCCCCAGCCGGTAGCGCGGCCGGTTCTCCACGGAGCCTGCGGCCATACGGCGGAAGCACGCCTCGATCGCCTCGACGGCGTCGGCCGGGGAGAGGAGTTCGGCGACGTCCGCTTCGGTCAGATAGAGGGGCACGACCCGATTCTGGAGAACGGCACGGAGAAGTGCGCCCGGCATGATTCGAACATGCGACCTCTGCCTCCGCAGGGCAGCGCTCTATCCCCTGAGCTACGGGCGCTCGGGACGGTCAGTGTAGCGCCCTGCTAGCCGCGGCCCAGCAGGCGCGACAGGAGCCCCGGCTGCCCGGGACGGCCCGGCAGGTTGGCCGCGGCGACGCACTCCAGATGCGCGTGGCGGCGGCGACTCGTGTCTCCTTCCGGCGCGACGAGGACGTGGTCGCTCATCGCATGGAGACGGTGGCCGCATAGGGGGCAGGTGTACGTCGCCGGCTTGAGGCTCCGCACCGGGCGGATGCTGTACCACTGCGCTTCCGGCAGTCTCTTCGCGCGCTGCCTGCGCGTCATGGGCGAGTGCGAAGCAAGGACGCAGGGAGCGCCGATAGCGGCTCTATCGGCGCGACTGAGGACGCAGCAGCGCGCCGCCCATGGCGTGCAGGCGGCCCGTGGCAGAGGCTGCCGGGAGCGCCTTTAGCCGGCTCGAGCCGCGAGCGCGAGCGGCGCGTCATCCGGCACCTCCGTTCGCACATACGCGAGCGCGACGACCGAGCCGTCCTCGCGACGCGCCGCGCTCGTGACACGGCCGACCTCCCGCCCGTCGTGGAGAAGCGGCGCATCGGAGCCCGGCAGCTCGTCGAGCTCGAGGATGCGCAGACCCCGGTTCGGATGACCGCGGAAGTGGAGACGCGCGACCGGCTCCTGACCCGGGTAGCAGCCCTTCGAGAAGGAGATGTGCGTCGCGTCGAGACCGGCCTCCGCGGGGAGGATCCGGTCGTCGATCTCGTGCTCCCAGCGCGGCACGCGGCTCTCGATCCGCCGCAGCTCGAGCTCCTCCTCCGCCAGCGTCGGCTCGAGTCCGGCATCCACGACTTCCCGCGCACCGGGCCAGTCCGTCGCGAAGCCGTCGGCGCCGCCGAAGACGAGCGCCGACTCGTGCTCCTCCGGCTCGATCTCGCACTGCGCGCGCAGGCGCATCCGTGTCAGGTGCGAGCGCACGACGACGCCGAGCCCCGGCTCGGTCAGCAGCAGGAAGTCGTCGTCTGCTCGCCGCAGGACGACCAGCGGCGCCAT
>JAICZB010000081.1 GCA_025933895.1 Thermoleophilia bacterium | reverse complement strand
TTCTTCGCCTCCGACACGCGTTTTCTCTCGCGCTCGGTGCTGACGCTCGGCGGCGCCCGGCTGGATCCCCTCTCGCACGACCACGCCACGCCGTACCTCGCGTCGTTCGTCCTGCGGAATCCGCTCGCCGCCGGGCTGCGCCCGAACGAGCTCGTGATCGAGCGCGAGCGCTTCGTCGGCGACTGCATGGAGGAGCGGATCGTGGTGGAGAACCACAGCCACCGCCACATCGAGGTCGAGCTCGGCTTGGAGCTCGCGGCCGACTTCGCCGACATCTTCGTCGTCAAGAGCCTCGAGCCGGGTTTCGGAGAGCCGGCCGACGAGACGTTGCCGCCGGCTCATCCGCCCGAGCGGGGGAACAACGGGACGCTCGTGTTCAGGGACGGCTCGTTTCGCGGCCGCACCGTCGTCCACCTGTCGGAGTCGTTCGCCGAGTCGGACGGCATCGCTCGCTTCGGGCTCTGCCTCGAGCCGGGCGCCCGCTGGCGGCTCGTGGTCGGAGTCCAGGCCGAGCTCGAGGCAGTGGAGCCGCTGACCGCGGCGTCCTTCGCGCGCGAGCTCGACGAGGAACGGCGCAGCGCCGAGCGGTCGCTGACGGAATGGCAGGGCTCGGCCCCCGTGCTGCGCGCGCGTTGGGATGACCTCGTGCACACGTGGGACCGCTCTCTCGCCGACCTCGCCGCCCTGCGCATGCGCGTGCCCGAGATCGCAGACGGCGAGCTGCTCGCGGCCGGGACGCCGTGGTTCATGACCGTCTTCGGGCGCGACACGCTCATCTCGTCCTTCCAGACGCTGCTCCTCGGGCCGGAGCTGGCCGCGGGCACGCTGCGGGTCCTGGCGGCCACGCAGTCGACGTGCGACGACGCGGAGCGCGACGCCGAGCCGGGTAAGATCATCCACGAGCTGCGGCGCGGCAAGGCCGCCCTCGCCTGGACCGACCGCTATTACGGCACCGTCGACGCGACCCCGCTGTTCCTCATCCTGCTCTCGGAGCTCTGGCGCTGGACCGACGACCCCACGCTGCCGCTCGAGCTCGAGGAAGCGGCTCGGCGTGCGCTCGCCTGGATCGACGGCCCGGCGGATCCCGACGGCGACGGCTTCGTCGAGTACAACCGCCGCAGCTCGACCGGGATCCGCAACCAGACCTGGAAGGACTCCGGGGATTCGATGGCCTTCCACGACGGGACACTCGCTCAACCGCCGATCGCGCCCGTCGAGGTGCAGGGCTACGTCTACGACGCGAAGCTGCGCATCGCCGAGATCGCGCGCGAGCTCTGGCGCGACGGCTCGCTCGCAGAGAAGCTCGAGCAGGACGCTGCGGCGCTACGGGCCCGCTTCGACGAGGCCTTCTGGCTCGAGGACCGCGGCTTCTACGCCCTCGGGCTCGACAACGAGAAGCGGCCGATCGACTCGCTGACCTCCAACCTCGGACACCTGCTCTGGAGCGGCATCGTCCCGGAGGGACGTCGAGAGACGGTCGCCGGACTGCTCATGGCCGATGCCCTCTGGTCCGGTTGGGGCGTCCGGACGATGGCGGTCGGCGAGGGCGCGTACAACCCGCTCGTCTACCACGACGGCACCGTCTGGCCGCACGACAACTCCCTTGTCGCATGGGGGCTCGCGCGCAGCGGCCACCAGGACGACGCCGCCCGCATCCTTCGCGCGCTGGTCGAGGCGGCGGCGCACTTCGACTACCGGTTGCCGGAGGTGTTCGCGGGATTCACCCGCTCGCACACGGGCTTCCCCGTCGTCTACCCGACCGCCTCGTCGCCCCAGGCGTGGGCGGCGGCGACGCCGGTCCTTCTGCTCCAGGCCGTGCTCGGTCTGGTTCCCGATCGCGCGGGGCACGCGCCCCGGTCGGAGGCTGTATGTGCGCCCGAGTGGCTCGAGGGGCTCTCGCTCACGGGCGTCCACGCCTTCGGCCGGCGGTGGACGGTGCGCGTCGAAGGCGGCGCGGTCCACGTCGAGCCCGCCTAGCTCCCGGCTTACCGCCTCCCTGCCGCCGCTGCGCTGCGGCGCTATGTATGTATGCCCCCAACGGGATTCGAACCCGTGCTTCAGCCTTGAAAGGGCCGCGACCTGGACCGCTAGTCGATGGGGGCCCGGAGAGGACTCAGGCTACCGCTGCTAGGCTCGGTCGGCTATCTGAGCGAGTACCGGATGCGCACGGTGCGCTTCCTTGCCCGTTCTCGAAAGGCAGAGGAGGTGTTCATCTATGGCAACCGGAACCGTGAAGTGGTTCAACGCCGACAAGGGTTACGGGTTCATCACCCCTGACGACGGCGGCGAGGATCTCTTCGTCCACCACAGCGCGATCGTCGGCGAGGGCTACAAGACGCTCGCCGAGAACGCGAAGGTTCAGTACGAGCCCGAGCAGGGCCAGAAGGGGCCGCAGGCGACGAACGTCACACCGACGTAAGCCTGAATTCGAGGGTGCCGGACTGCGGTGGTCGCCTTCGCTGCAGTCTGTCTCCCGACTAGAGAAAGGAGCGCGCGGATGGCGGCCAAGAAGCAGCAGACGCACGCCAAGCGGGCGCGCGAGCTCGCGGTGAAGGAGAAGCGTGAGCGCAAGCGCGCGAAGAAGGCAGAGCGCGCGGCGGGAATCCTGCCCGAGGCCGAGAACGGCAGCGAGGCGCCCGATGCCGAAGGGCAGACGGAGGGCACGGCGTCCGACTGGATCAGCTGAGTGCGGCGCGCCTAAGTTGGCGCGCTGAAGATCGGAGTCGTCGTCGGCGCGGACACGCCGCCGGCGCGTTCGAGCGTCACGGCGACGACCGCGTTCTGAGGCACGTTGCCCTGAAGCTGGAGCGTCGTGCTCCCGCCGAAGAGTCCTGCGGGCCTTGCGGCGCCGATCTTCGGGATCACCCAGGCCTCGTACGTCTTCCCGTGTGGAGCGGCGGGGAGACCGGAGACGTGGAGCGTCGCGTTCCCGAAGCGGTCGAGGACCACGCTCGCGCTGACGTAGGTCCGGTGGCTCGATTGGCTCAGCGCGACGGCAAGGCCCACGACGACGCAGGCTGCCGCGGCCGCGGCGACCGCGAGCCCGCGAGCGACCCACCGGCGCTGCAGGAGCGGGACGACGTTTGTCCGCTCCGCCGCCGCCGCGTCGAGGATCGCGCCGCGTAGCCGGGCAGGCGGCGCAGGCGCGACGGCGCCGAAGGCGAGATTCGCCGCGGCGCCGTTGAGCTCGGCGAGCTGCTCGCGGCACTCCTCGCACTGGCTCAGGTGCCGCTCGTACGCGTCGGCCTCGTCCGGGTCGAGCGCGTCGAGCGCATATGCGGCGGTCAGGTCGTGGAGGTCCATGAGATCTCCGTCCCGGGCTCTCCCAGCTGCTCGCGCAAGCTCGAGAGTCCCGTGAACATTCGGCTCTTGATCGTACCGAGGGGCTGTCCGAGCCTCTCGGCGAGCTCCGACTGGCTGAATCCCCCGTAGTACGCGAGCTCGAGCGCCTCCCGCTGCGCGTCGGGCAGGCGGCGCAGCGCGGCCTGCACTCGCTCGCGCTGCAGCCGGAGCCATGCGTCCTCCTCCACGCCCTCGACCGCCGGTTCCTCGGCGCGGTCGAGCGAGTCGGCCCGCCGGCGCTGCTCTCGCCGCACGGTGTCGACCGCCCGCCGGTGCACCAGCGTCAGGATCCACGTGCTCGCCTTCCCGCGCTCGGGCACGAACCGCGAGGCAGTCCGCCAGATCGTGAGGAACGCTTCCTGCACCGCGTCCTCGGCGAGCGCCTGGTCGCGCACGACGCGGAGCGCGAGCCCGTACGCCGTGCGGCCGTAGCGGTCGTAGAGCTCGGCCAGCGCGGACTGCTCCGACCGCGCGGCCAGGGCGACGAGCGCCTCGTCGGACAGGTGGGCGAGCTGGCGGTTCACAGCATCCGATATTCGCGCGCGGAGCCGTAACGGTTCAAGTGGATCGAACCGGTCCGGCGACTCGGGCGAATCAGCGCCGACCGCATTCCACACGGCGGCCCGGAAGCCGCCGGGAAGGAGAGTTATGGAACGCCTGAGCAGGCGCTCATTCGTGAAGATCGCCGGCGCGGCCACCGGCGCGGCGGCTCTCGCCGCGGCGCCGCCGATCGCGCGGGCCGCGGTCGGTGAGGAGGGAGCCCAGCCGACCAACCCGACGGCCCGTGTGCCCGAGGAGCCGGTCGTCGCGTACGTCCGCGACGCCGAGCGCGGCGAGGTGACCGTCACCGCCGGCACCGCCGAGCACACCTACCGCGACCGCGCCCTCGTGCAGCGCCTGCTGCGTGCGGCCGGCAGGAAGGGAGTGAGGTAGATGTCCTCCCACCGCGAGGCCCCGGCCATCAGCCAGGATCCGGTCGCCGACAACGCCGACACCTACGCGTTCGTCAGCCCCGACGATCCGACGACCGTCACGATCATCACCAACTACGTGCCGCTCGAAGGGCCGCCCGGCGGGCCGAACTTCTTCGAGTTCGGCGACGACGTCCTCTACTCGATCTACATCGACAACGACGGCGACGCGCTGGCCGAGATCGAGTACCAGTTCCGGTTCCGGACCACGCTCCAGAACGAGGACACGTTTCTCTACAACACCGGACCGATCGGCTCGCTGACCGACCCGAACTGGAACAAGCGGCAGCTCTACTCCGTCTCCGTCGTCCACTCGCGGGGCAGCGACAGCGATGACGGCCACGGAGGAGCCAGGATCCTCGGAACGAACCTCGCGTGCCCGCCGTGCAACGTCGGGCCGCGCTCGACGCCGGACTACGACAGCCTCGCCGCCGCGGCGGTGCATCACCTGTCGTCCGGTGAGACGGTGTTCGCCGGCCAGCGGAACGACGGCTTCTTCGTCGATCTCGGCGCGATCTTCGACCTCGGAGACATCAGGCCGATCCAGAACCTCCACCTGATCCCGAGCCCGGCCGCGCCCAGCGTCGACCCGCTGAAGACCATGAACATCCACGCGATCGCGATCAAGGTGCCGATCCGGATGCTGACGCGGGACGGCTCGATGCCCGGCGACCCCGGGGCCGCGAAGTCCGTGCTCGGCATCTGGGGCGGCGCGAGTCGCCGCAAGGTGCAGATCCGCGACCGGCACTCGACGCGGGGAAGCGGACCGTGGGTGCAGGTCTCTCGCCTCGGCAACCCGCTCTTCAACGAGGTGATCGTCCCGGTCGGGGACAAGGATCGCTGGAACGCACTCGACCCGATCGACGACGTGGGGTTCGAGAAGTACGTGAATCAGCCGGAGCTCGCGAAGCTCCTGCCCGTCCTCTACCCCGGTGCGTTCCCGAACCTCGCGGCGTACGGCAAGGACCGGGCGGATCTCCACGCGATCCTGCTCACCGGGATCCCGGGCGGGATCGTCCCCGGGTTCCAGAACTTCACCGGCCCGAAGCCGGCGGACATGCTGCGGCTGAACGTCGCGATCCCGCCGACCACCTCGAGCCCGAACGCCCTCGGTGTCGTCGGCGGCGACCTCGCCGGCTACCCGAACGGGCGGCGCGTGTTCGACGACGTCGTCTCGATCGAGCTGAAGGCGGTGGCCGGAGCGACGATTCCGCTCGTCGACCCGAGCTACACGGTCGACGGAGCTGTCGGCGCGGTGTCGTCGTACCTCACGCCGGGAGCCGATCGCTACCAGGCCTCGTTCCCCTACCTCGGCACGCCGCACGACGGCTTCGACACGCCATCGTCGTGACCCCGAGCCGCGATCACTCCAGGGACGCCCGGCCCGAGCACGTGATGCTCGACCTCGGGCCGGGCGTCGGGGCTCTCGTCCTCCACACCGGCGCCGAGCTGCACGGCTCCGAGATCGAGATCAGCCCCGCCGGGCGCGACTCGGAGCGCTCCCACAAGCAGGTCCACGAGCGGCCGGTCGCCGGCCGGCCGCTCTACGCGGCGGTTTTCGACCGGCTGCCCGCCGGCGAGTACACGCTCTGGCTCGACGACCGGCCGCTGCGGCACGACGTCGCCGTGGCAGGCGAGGCCGTCACCGACATCTCGATCCAGGAGGCATACACATGATCGGCTGGACCAGCCCCACGCACCTCGCGCTTCTGCTCCTGATCGCGCTCTGCCTCTTCGGCGCCAAGCGGCTGCCGGAGATCGGACGCTCGCTGGGGAGCGGGATGCGTGAGTTCAAGGACTCCGTGACGCAGCAGAGCCTGCCCGAGACCACGGACCACAAGACCACCGACTGATGCGAACGCGACGGCTCGACCGCGCAGGCGAGGCGACGCTCGTCGAGCACCTCGAGGAGCTGCGGCAGCGCATCCTGTTCGCGCTCGCCGCAGTCGCGGTGGCGACCGCCGTCGCGTTCGTCTTCCACGACCGCATCCTCGACTGGCTCGCGAGGCCGTTGCCGCCCGCGCACCGCGAGGTCGCGGCCTTCGGCGTGGCCGAGCCGTTCTCGGTGTCGCTCGCGGTGAGCCTGTACGCGGGGCTCCTCTTCGCGCTGCCGGTGATCCTCTGGCAAGTGTGGTCGTTCCTCGCTCCGGCGCTCGACGTCAAGGCCGAGCGCCGGACCCTCGCCCTCGCCGTCTTCGGCTTCGTACTGGGGGCGGCGGGGCTCGCATTCGGGTACGGAATCCTGCTCCCGCGCGCGGTGCACTGGCTCACGAGCTACGACACGACGCACTTCCGGATCCTGATCCGGGCGAGCAGCTACTACTCCTTCGTGGCGTCGGTGCTGCTCGGCGTCGTCTGCGTCTTCGAGACACCGCTCGTCGTGCTCGCGCTCGTCAACCTCGGCGTGCTCACGTCCGCCGGGCTGCGCCGGAACCGGCGGCGCGGCTACTTCTTCGTCGCGGTGGCGGCGCTCGCGCTGCCCGGCCCCGATCCCGTGACGACCGTGCTGGAGCTCCTGCCGATGTGGGCGCTGTTCGAGGGCTCGATCTGGCTCGCCGTCCTCGCCGAGCGGCGGGCTGCGAAGCTGTCGGTCGTGGGAGCGCAGGCATGACGCGTGGGGAGTGGGGAAGGCTCGGCAGCTTCTCGGCAGGCGTCGTGCTCCTGCACGTGCTCGGCTTCGGGCTCTTTCTCTGGTACCTGCCCGGCAACCCGGCGCTGACGGGTTTCGCCACGCTCGCGTACACGTTCGGGCTGCGGCATGCGTTCGACGCCGACCACATCGCGGCGATCGACAACACGACACGGAAGCTGCTGCAGGACGGCAAGCGACCGCTCGGCACCGGCTTCTTCTTCTCGCTCGGCCACTCCACGATCGTCTTCTCGCTCACGGCCGCGCTGGCTGTGGCTGCCGGGACGGTGCACTCCCGGATCCCGACGCTGCAAACCTACGGCTCGACCATCGGCGCCTCGGTCTCGGGCACGTTCCTCATCCTGATCGGCGCGCTGAACCTCGTCGTGCTGCTCGACGTCGTCGGCGTCTTCCGGCGGATGAAGCGCGGTCACTACGACGAGCAGGACCTCGAGCGCGCGCTCCTCAACCAGGGCTTCCTCGCACGCTTCCTGCTCAAGCGGGTCGGTAGCCGCATCGACGCAAGCTGGAAGATGTATCCGCTCGGCGTGCTGTTCGGGCTCGGCTTCGACACCGCCACCGAGATCGGGCTGCTCGCGCTCGCCGCCGGCGTCGCGACCCACCACGTCCCGTTCCTCGCCGTGATCTCGCTGCCGCTGATCTTCGCGGCCGGGATGAGCCTGATGGACACCGTCGACGGCGCGTTCATGAGCCACGCGTACGGCTGGGCGTTCTCGAGCCCGGTGCGCAAGGTCTACTACAACATCAGCGTCACGAGCCTCTCGGTCGCCGTCGCCTGGCTCGTCGGCGCGATCGAGCTCCTGCAAGTCCTCGCCGCGAAGCTCTCCCTCCACGGCGGCTTCTGGTCGCTGCTCGAGAGCCTCGACCTCGGCCGCCTCGGCTACGTCGTGGTCGGGCTCTTCGCCGCTACCTGGCTGTGCTCGATCACCCTGTGGAAGACGCGCAGGTACGAGCAGCGGTGGAGCGCGCTGCTAGAGCGCACCTAGCCGGGCCGCGGCGGCAGGAGCAGCGGTCGCCGTGGCTTCTGCCGGAAGTCGAAGTCCCGCACGAGATCGCCGAGGATCTTCTCGTTCTCGCGCACGTCCGGACGAGGATCGGGCCGTCCGTCGCTCTTCGGGTCGAGCCGGCGGGCGTGCAGGAAGTCGTCCTCGATGAACTTGAGGTAGGCGTCGAAGCTCAAGATCTGGTGGTCGACGTAACCCTTCCTCGCGTACGGACTGATCACCAGGCCGGGCACGCGTAGCCCGTAGCCCTGCCGGTCGACCCGCGGCGGCTCGACGTGGTCGTAGAAGCCGCCCCAGTCGTCCCACGCGAGGAAGATCGCGGTGCTCTTCCAGTCCGGCCCCCGCATCGCCGCGTTCACGAGCCTCGTCACCCACGCCTGGCCCTGAGCGATCGGCGCCCCGGGGTGGTCGCTGTCTGCCCAATCGGGCGTTACCCACGACACGTTGGGGAGAGACCCGTCCGCCGCGGCGTCGTAGTACTCCGAGAGCGGCTCCTGGGACTGCGAGAGCTCGTGGTCCTGGCGGACGTCGGTGAAGTCCGGCAGCGGATCGAACATCCCGGGAGTGCTCGCTCCCTTGAGGCGCGTGTAGCAGCCGATCGGGCCCGTGAGGCAATCGTCCGCGGCGCCCTTCTCGACGTACGACGCCCACGTGACGCGGTACTCGTGGAGGAGGTACGTGAGGTCGGTCCAGCCGTAGATCGGCCCGTGGGGATGGCGCCGGAGCGGGGCGCTCGGCCCGTCCTTCGGCCCGGCGAGGTTCGTCGTGCACGTGCTCGCCTGGTACGGGTCGCGGCACTGCGCCGA
>JAICZB010000031.1 GCA_025933895.1 Thermoleophilia bacterium | reverse complement strand
TCTGGTAGAGCCGTCGCATAGTCCGTTATCCACAGCCTGTGATCATCCCCCCTGCGGGGGATCCGGATAAGGGCTGAGAGGCGGAAACGTGGTTTCACGGGCGCCGGGTGATCTTCACCCGGCGCTTCGTTTTTCCTTTGTCCACAGCGGATTGACCGCTTCTGTGGACGAAACTAGCCGATCAGACCGCGGCGGAAGCCGACCGCGACTGCATGCGCCCGCGAACGCGCCTGGAGCTTCGCAAGCAGATGCCGCACGTGCGATTTCACGGTTTCCTCGGACAGGAACAGCTTCTGGCCGATCTCGCGGTTCACGAGGCCGTCGGAGATGAGCTGCAGGACCTCGATCTCGCGACCCGTCGGCTCCTGCTCGAGCTCGCGAAGGGGGCTCTGAAGCGGAATCACGTCCGCGCCGCCGGCACCGCGACGCCGAGCCGCGACCTCCTCGAAGCGGCGCGAGTGCGTCAGGTACCGGCTGAGGATCTCCTTGCGCTCCGCAGCGTCCACGCCCCGAGTATCGGCGGCCGATTCCAGCCGCTTTAGCGCCTGGGGCTACCTCGAACGGGTATCGGGCGCAACCGCCGGATTCGAGCGGCCCGACGTGTCCTGCGGCAGCGCCGACTGATCGGCCTCCGCCGGCGAGTGCCGCTCCGACACGCCCACTTGCTCCAGCGTCGCCTTGTCGACGTTGAGCGGGTGATGGCACGCCGCGAGATGGCCGTTGCCGTAGTCGGCGAGCGGGGGCTCGATCTGCCGGCAGACATCCGTCGCGTAGCGGCAGCGGGGATGGAAGCGGCAGCCGCTGGGCGGATTGATCGGGCTCGGCACGTCCCCCTCGAGAACGATTCGCTCGCGCTTCTCGGCGAGGTCCGGATCCGGGATCGGAACCGCCGAGAGAAGCGCCTCGGTGTACGGCATGATCGGCCGCGTGTACAGCTCCTCGGCGGGCGAGAGCTCGACGATCTTGCCGAGGTACATCACCGCGATCCGGTCACTCACATGCCGGACGACGCCGAGGTCGTGGGCGATGAAGACGAACGTGAGCTGGAACTCCTTCTGCAGCTCGTCGAGCAGGTTCAGCATCTGTGACTGGATGGAGACGTCGAGAGCCGAGACGGGCTCGTCCGCGATGATCAGCTTCGGGCGAAGCGCGAGCGCCCGCGCGATCCCGATCCGCTGGCGCTGACCGCCGGAGAACTCGTGCGGGAAGCGGTTGTAGTGCTCGGGGGAGAGACCGACCGTCTCGAGGATCTCCGCCACCCGCCGCTTCTGCTCGGCCCGGCTGCCGAGATCGTGGATCCGCATGGGATCGGAGACGATCGTCCCGACGCGCTTGCGGGGGTTCAGCGACGCGTACGGATCCTGGAACACCATCTGCATCTCGCGCCGAAGCGGTCGCAGGCGACGCGTCCCGAGACTCTGGATCGGCGTGCCCTGGAAGATGATCTCACCGGCCGTCGGCTCGAGCAGACGGACGACCGTGCGCCCGAGCGTCGACTTGCCGCAGCCGGACTCACCCACCAGCCCGAGCGTCTCCCCTTCCCGCACGGCGAAGCTCACGTCGTCCACCGCGTGCACCCGCGCGACCTCGCGCTGCAGGAGGCCCTTCCGGATCGGGAAGTACTTCTTGACGTGCCGGACTTCGAGCAGCGCGGCGGAGCCCGACTCGCTCGCCTGCTCGAGGACGGTCACGCAGCCTCCGCCGAGCCGCCGGAGATCGTCTCGTCACGGTGGCTCCGCTTGAACTCGACGTCGAGCCAGCAGCGGTCGAAGTGGCCCGGCGTCTCGACGCGGTTCTCGAGGCCGGGCTCCGCCTTGCATTTCTCGAACGCGTGCGGGCAGCGCGGCCGGAACTTGCAGCCGTCCGGGAGATTGATGAGCGACGGCGGGCTCCCCTCGATCGTGTGCAGGCGCTCGGGCCGTGGCCGGTCGAGTCGCGGGATCGAGCCGAGCAGCCCCCATGTGTACGGCATCTGCGGGTCGTAGAAGACGTCCCGCTTCGAGCCCCGCTCGACGACGCGGCCGGCGTACATGACGATGATCTCGTCGGCGATGTCGGCGATCACGCCGAGGTCGTGCGTGATGAAGATGACGGCCGAGTTGAAGTCGTCCTTGAGGCGGCTGACGAGCTCCACGATCTGCGCCTGGATCGTCACGTCGAGCGCCGTCGTCGGCTCGTCCGCGATCAGGATCGACGGGTTGCACGAAAGCGCCATCGCGATCATCGCGCGCTGCCGCATCCCGCCGGAGAACTCGTGCGGGAAGTTGTCGACGCGCGTGTCGGGGTTCGGGATTCCGACCTGGCGCAGAAGCTCGATCGTGCGTGCCCGGGCTGTCCGCTTGTCGACCCTCTCGTGCGCCTGAATGGCCTCGACGATCTGCTCGCCGATCCGGTAGACGGGATTCAGCGAGGTCATCGGGTCCTGGAAGATCATCCCGAGCTCGTTGCCGCGGTACTCCTGCATGTCGCGGTCCGAGACCTCGAGCAGGTCGGTTCCCTTGTAGAGCACCTCGCCCTCGAAGGCCGCGTTGACGCCACGGGTCAACCCCATGAGCGTCATCGCGGTCACGCTCTTGCCCGAGCCCGACTCGCCGACGATGCCGAGCACCTTGCCGCGCTCGAGCTCGAACGAGATCCCGCTCACGGCCTGGACGATCCCGTCCTCGGTCGCGAACCGGACCTTGAGGTCGTTCACCTCGAGCAGACGCTCGGCCATCAGCTGAGCCGGATCCGCGGATCGAGATACGCGTACGCGAGGTCGACGATCAGGGTGAAGACGACGATGAACATCGCCCCGTACAACGTCACGCCCATCAGCGGCGGCAGGTCCTCCGATTGAATCGACTGGGCCGCGTACCAGCCCACGCCGTGCAGGTTGTAGACGCTCTCCGTGATGATGGCGCCGCCCCCGAGTACCGAGGCGAAGTCGAGGCCGAAGAGCGTCACGATCGGGATGAGCGACGCGCGGAGCACGTGCTTGACCAGGATCCGGCGCGACGTTAGCCCCTTCGCCTTCGCCGTGCGCACGAAGTCCTCGTTGATCGTGTCGAGGATGTTCGAGCGCAGCACGCGCCCGTAGAAGCCGATGAAGAGGACGGCGAGCGTGAACCACGGCAGCAGCAGGTGGTAGAACCACTGCCAGGGGTTGGAGGTCAGGGGGACGTAGCCGCCGTCCGGGAACCAGGAGGGGCTCCCGCGCTCCCCGGCGAGGAAGTAGCGGAGGATCAGCCCGAGCCACGCGACCGGCAGCGAGATCCCGATCAGCGCGAAGGCGGTGATCAGGCGGTCGGAGATGCGGCCCGCCTTGACCGCGGAGATCGTGCCGACGAGGACGCCGAAACCCATCCAGATGATCCCGGCGCCGATCGAGAGCGAGAACGTGGCCGGAAGTCCCTGCTTGATCTGGCTGACGACGTTCGTCTGGTTGGCGTACGAGACGAGCTTCGCCGTGAACAGTTGCTTCACGAGGGAGAACCACTGGATGAAGAACCCCGTGAAGCCGTGCTTGTCGAGCCCGAGCTTGTGCCTGATCGAGGCGATGTTGGCGGGCGTCGCGGTGCGGCCCGCGATCCGCTGGGCCGGATCGCCGCCGGGGATGACGATGAAGATCAGGTAGACGATCAGGCTGACGGCGACCAGCACGAGCAGCATCCCGAAGATCCGCCGGATGATGTAGGCGCCCACCTAGCGCGTCCTCCTCATCCGTGCTCGATCCTGATCTTCGCCCGCGGGTCGAGTGCGTCGCGCAGGCCGTCGCCGAAGACGTTGATCGCGAGCACGGTTATCGCGATGGCGATGCCCGGGAAGAGGCTGAGCCCCGGGGCCGTGGACAGCTTGTCCGAGCCCTCCCCGATCATCGTCCCCCACGACGGGTTCGGAAGCCTGACGCCCGCGCCGAGGAACGAGAGGCCGACCTCGGTCAGGATCGCGTTCGCGATGATCAGCGTGAACAGCACGAGCACCGACGAGGCGATGTTCGGGAGGAGCTCGGTGAACATGATTCGCACCGAGCCTGCTCCCTGCGCCGTCGCGGCCTCGACGAACTCGCGGTTGCGTAACGCGAGCACCTGACCGCGCAGCGGTCTGCCGATGTACGGGATGAAGACGAACGCGATCACGAGGATCGTGATCCACAGGCTCGAGCCGGAGAGGTTGAGGCCGATGAAGACGCCGAACAGGTGGAACCCGTGGTGGAAGCCGTTCACCGAAAGCGCCGTGCCGAGCGCGATGCCGAGCAGGACGACCGGGAACGCCCAGATCAGGTCGAAGAAGCGCGAGATGACCCAGTCGACGAGCCCGCCGAAGTAGCCGGCGAGGAGGGCGAGGATCACGGACAGTGCGGTGCTGATCGCGGCCGCGGTGACGCCGATGAAGAGCGAGTTGCGGCCGCCGAAGAGGAGCCGCGTCCCGATGTCGCGCCCGAGCTCGTCCGCTCCGAGGATGTACTGGCCGCCGGCTGCGCCCCATTGCGGCCCGATCGGGATGCCCCCGAAGACGATCTTCGGCTGGCCGTTCACGATCTTCGTTCCACCCTGGGAGATGACGTGGACCGGTTGCCCGTGCACGGTGACGACCCCGCCCGAGTTGGTGTCGTTCTCACCGAGGTGCGAGACGTGCGACGCATAGAGCGGCGCCAGCAGGCAGCAGACGACAACGAGGACGAACACTCCCAGGAAGGAGAGGGCCACGTAGTTGCGGCGGAGCCGGCGACCCGCGATGGCCCACGGGCTCTTGCCCTGGATCGCCTTCGCCCCACCCTCTTCGGCCGCAAGCTCGGCGGCGGTGTCGAGAGTGAACTCCTCTTGGCCGGTGGTCGCCACGGGTGCGTTGGAGCGTAATTCAGAGGGGCCGGGCCGGCGCGGCGGCGCACAGTGCACCGCCGCGCCGGCAGAGGCCCGTTACTTCGTGCAGAACTGGGCTACGTCGTCGTTGTTGTCGTCGTAGATGTCGCAGTCGACGTTCATCCTCGTCGAGAAGAACGACGTGAGGATGCCGTTGAGGTACGGCACCGACGACGCGTACTTCACCATCAGGTCGCGGTCGATCGCCGCCCACTTCGCGTTGGTGCTCGCGGAGAGGGCCTGATTGGGCGGCAGAGACGCAAGTTTGTTCATCTGCGTGTTCAGCGACTTGACGTCGACGTTGCCGTAGTTGTTGTTGTGGACCTTGGTGATGCGGTCGCCGTTCTGGAGCACGTTGAACCAGTCCGACGGATACGGGTAGTCCTCGAACCAGTCGGTGAAGCCGATCTGGGCCTTCGTCGCCTGGTTCCCGACGATCGTGAAGTAGTTCGCACCGGCGATCGCCTTGAGCTTCGCGTTGTAGCCGATCTTCTTCAGCTGGCCCTGGAGGTACTCGCCGGTCGAGAGGTCCACGGCCACGTCGGAGATCGTGTAGACGGTCACCGTCTGACCTGCCGTCCCCGACTGCTTGACCAGCTGTTTCGCCTTTTGCAGGTTGTACGGGTACGGATTCGGCGTGATCTTCTTGTACTGCGGATAGCTCGGCGGCAGGAAGTTGTACGTCGGCACGCCGAGGCCGCCGCGTAGGTTGACGAGCTGCTGCCGGTCGACCGCGTAGTTCACGGCCTGCCGCGCCTTCAGGTTGTCGAACGGCGCGAGCCGGAAGTTCATGAAGAAGTAGTACGTGGACGGCGTCGTGAAGAACCTGATCTGGTCGCCGAACTTGCTCTTGTAGTGCGAGAGCTGGTCGGTCGGCAGGAGGTTCTCGTCGTAGTCGTCCTGGCCGGACGCGACGAGCTGCGCCGACTGCGCCTGGTCGTCGGTCATCACGGCCTTGATCTCGTCCGGGTTCCCGTCCGGGATCGCCGGGATCTCGTGCTTCTTCCAGTTCGGGTTCCGCTTCACGACGAACGACTTGCTCGGGTTGTAGCTCGCGATGTAGTACGGCCCGTTCCCCGCCGGCGGCGGATTCTCCGTGTCCTTGTTCGGCGTGGAGGACGGGACGACGGAAGTGAACGGGATCGAGAGGACGAACTCGAAGTCGGATTCCGGCTTCTTCAGCTTGATCTCGACCGTCCCGGCGCCGTCGTCGGTGATGATCCCCGAGATGTCCTTGCACTTCGTCGGGTTCGCCTCGCAGGCGTCGCTGCCGACGATGTTCCCGAAGAAGCCGATGCCCGGCGAGTTCATGTTGAAGTCGCGGACGATCGTGTGCTTGAAGTCACTCGCCTTCACGGTCTCGCCGTTGGAGTACTTCATCCCCTTGCGCAGCGTGAACTTGTAGTCCTTGCCGCCGTCCGTCACCGTGCCGGTCGTCGTCGCGAGCCCCGGCTCGATCTTGGTGCAGTTGCTCGTCTGACAGCTCACGTGAGCCTTGACCACGAGGCCGATGTAGACGTCCTGGAACAGCTGCCACGACGCGAGCCGGTAGGACAGGCCCGGATCCATGTAGTCGGTCGTCGCCCAGACGGCCTTCAACACGGGGAAAGTTCTCTGCCCGTTGGGTGTGGTCCCGGACGTGGTGCCGGTCTTGCCGCCGCCACCACCTCCGCTGCCGCAGGCGCTCACCACCAGCGCGAGCCCCGCCGCGACGACCAGGGCGAACGCGACGGATCTCAGTCGCTTCGTTCTCACTCTCTCCCACCTCCTGGGTAGCGAGCACCGTTGTGCTGGGCCGACCGGGCCCTGCACATGGGCCGAACGGCCCACGGCGAAGTCTTATCAATCCGCACTATTTCTTGCTGACGCAGATGCTCGCGTAGTCGAACTCGTATAGGACGTTATTGACGTAACAGCCGAGATCGACACGTGTGCTGAAGAAGTCCGTCTCCTCCTGATTCAGGAACGGGGCCCACGGGGCGAGCCGCATGACCTTCCGGTCGAGGGCGGCCCAGCGGCGGTCGACCGTGCGGGTCAGCTTCCTCGGACGGGTCAGCGCCTCGATGTCGCGGTTCGCCCAGCCGACGTCGAAGTTCGCGTAGTTCGAGTTGTGCGTCGGCGTGATCGTCCGGCCGTCGAGAAGCCCGAACCAGTCGAGCGGATGCGGATAGTCCTGCACCCAGTTCGCGAACCCGATCTGCGCGCGCGTCTTCGCGTTGCCGACCGTCGTCCAGTAGCTCCCGGCGGTCACCACCTTCTTCTCGGCGCGGAAGCCGATGCGGTTCAGCACCGAGACGAGGTACTCCGTGAACGGCAGGTCGGCGGGGACGTCGTGGTTCCACACGAACACCTTCTTCCCCCTGAACCCCGACTCGCGGACGAGTCGGATCGCCTTGCGGAGGTCGTGCCGGTAGAGGGTGTGCGCCCTGAACGACGGGTAACCCGGCGGCAGGATGTTCTCGGTCGTGTGGGCGAGGCCGCCGGCCAGGCGCTTGAGCCAGCGGCGCGAGATCGCGTAGTTCACCGCCCGCCGGACCTTGAGGCTCGTGAACGGAGCCACCTGCGTGTTCATGAAGAAGTACATGAGGTTGGGCGGCGTGAAGAACTTGAGACGCCACTTGCGGTGCTGCTCGATCACGGGCAGCCGCTTGCTCGGCACCTGGTAGTAGCTCATCCAGTCGTCCTTGCCGTTCAGGACTCGGCGGAGCGCGACCGAGGCGCTCGGGACGATGTCCCACGTCACGCGGTCGGGGTTCCCGGCGGGGACCGCTTTGTGAAAGCGCCACGCCTGGAAGTGGGGATTGCGCTCCAGGCGGATCCGCGACTTCGGCTGGTAGCTCTTGATCTCGTACGGGCCGGTGGCGGGCAGCGGATGGAGCGAGGTGTCCGTCGGAGGCGAGTCCGCCGGCACCGGCGCGGCGAACTCCGAGGCGAGGACGTTCGAGAAATCGGCCTGCGGCGTGACGAGGCGGATCGTGATCGCGCCGGTCGCGTCGTCGACCGTGATCCCGCGGATCCCTCCCTTCTGTCTCTTCGCGAACCTCTTCGCGCCCTCGACGTTCCGGAAGAAGGCGGCTCCGGCCGAGTCGAGCAGGAAGTCGCGCTCGACCGTCGCCTTGAAGTCGCTCGCCTTGACCCTGGCGTTGTTCGAGTAGCGGAGGTTGTCGCGCAGGGTGAGGCGATACGTCCGCCGGTCCTTCGAGATCCGCGGGAGCGATGTCGCGAGGTACGGGACGAGCTTGGCGCCGGCCGGCCCGTTTTGGTGCCGATAGCCGAGGAGCGGGAGGTAGACGTTCCACATCACGCCCCAGCCCTCGGCCGTGTCCGAGAGGCCCGGATCGAGGTAGTCCGTCGCCTCGTCCATCGCGATCCGGAACTCGGGGAACTCGTGCGCCGTCGCGGCGGCCGCCGTCGTGCGCGTCGATGCGGCGGTCGGCGCCCGCGCGACCGTCGTCGTGCGCACGGTCGGCGAGGGAGCGGCGTGGCCGGAGCCGCCACAGCCTGCGACGAGAACGAGGGCGAGGAGCGGGAGCGCCGCGGAGACCGCGGCCGCCCTCCTCGGGGAAGCGGTCGGATCCACCCGAGCGGCGAAATCTAGCGCCAGGAGGACGGTTCGCCGCGGGGCGTGAGACGCACGAGCGCTCGCCGGCGCTCGCGTAGCTCCGGCGGCTCCGCCTCCTCGACGACCTTGCGGACTCCGTCGCGCCCGGTCGCGTGGAGGATGCGTCCCTCGCCGAGCCGGAAGGCGATGTGGTCGGCCCTTTCCGGCGGGCCGTACGTGACGAGATCTCCGGCGCGGAGGTCGGCGTCCGAGAGCCTCTCGCCCGCCTCTTCCTGCTGGTCCGCGTCCCGCGGGACGAGGCCGCCGCAGGCGCGGAACGCCATGTGGACGAGGCCCGAGCAGTCGATCCCCGCCGATGTCATTCCGCCCCACTCGTACGGCGTGCCGAGGAACGTGCGCGCATGCTGCACCGGCTCGGCGACGAGGGGCCGGAGCCAGTCGGGGTCGGGCTCGCCGCCGAGACTCTCGAGCCGCACCCAGCCGCGATAGGCGTAGGCGGTCTCGACCCGCCGCCACTCTCCGCTCTCCTCGTGCACCCGGAGCGGCTCTCCGCGCAGTGCCTGCGTGACCTGCTCTGCCTCTCGGGACGGCGCGGAGCGGAGAGGCGCGAGCTGGCGCACGAACGTGTGTTCGCCTAGGCTCTCGGGCATGCAGCTCAGGCTAGATGCGGCCGACCGCCTCGTGGAGCTCGTCGAGGAGCAGCGCGGCCCGGTGCTCGCCGAGGACGCGGCGCGCCGGCTCTTCGCCCTCCGGCAGGCGCCCGTCGCGCTTGCGCGCTCCCTGCTGGCGGACGTCGTCGAGACCGACGCGAGGCTCGCGTGGAGCGGAGACGCCGTCTCCCTCGCCGAGCCGCCGGGCGCGACGCTCCTGCTCGAGAACGCGACGTACGTCGTCGTCGACCTCGAGACGACGGGGCTGCGGCCCGGACAGTCCGGGATCTGCGAGATCGGCGCCGTCCGCCTACGCGGCTTCGAGGTCGAGGCCGAGTTCCAGACGCTCGTCGATCCGGGACTTCCGATCGCGGCAGGGGCGAGCGCACTGACCGGCCTCCGGAACGAGCAGCTACGCGGCGCGCCCGGCCCAGCCGAGGCCGTGCGACGGTTCCTCGACTTCGCCGGCGACGCCGTTCTCGTCGCGCACAACGCCCGCTTCGACCTCGCCTTCCTCGATCGCGAGACCGAGCGCCTGACCGGCTCCCGTATCGGGTCGGCGGTCGTCGACACCGTGCGGCTGGCGCGCACGCTCCTGGCGGGACGCGTCGCCGGCTTCGGCCTCGCGCAGCTCGCCTGGTTCGTCGACACGACGGAGCGTCCATGCCACCGCGCGCTGCCGGACGCCCGCGCGACGGCCGAGCTGCTGCTCGCGCTGATCGGACTCGCGCAGGAACGCGGCGCCCGCACGGTCGCCGATCTCACGGCGCTTGCCGCGACGAGGACACGCCGGCTGCTCGACAAGCGACACCTCGCGTTCGGCGCGCCGACCCGGCCAGGTGTCTACCGCTTCCTGGGCCGCAGCGACCAGGTCCTCTACGTCGGACGTGCGCGCGACCTGCGGGCGCGCCTGCGTTCGTACTTCCGCAGTGACCGGCAGCGGCCGGCGGTCGAAGCAGCCCTCGCGGCGGCCGAGCGGGTCGAATGGCGCGTGACGGGCTCGGAGCTCGAGGCTGCGCTCGAGGAGCTGCGGTTGATCCGTGACCTTCGCCCGCCGGGGAACGCGCGAGTGTCGCGGCCCGAGCGGCAGGTGTGGCTACGGCAGCGGGGCGACTCGGTGGTCGCCTCGACGCGGCCGTCGGCTGTCGGCCCGCTGCGTTCGCGCCGCACCGCCCAGCTCGCTGCGCGCGTGCTCTCTCCGGACGAGCTCGCACAGCCCGAGTCTGCGCTGCCGCGTCTGCGGCGCCGCCTGCAGGAGCTGTCCGACGCGCGGAGGTTCGAGGACGCGGGCCGTCTCCGCGATCGCATCGACGCGCTCGAGCGCGTGTGCCGCGAGCTCGGGCGTCTCGACCGCGTGCGACAGCTGAGTTGCTGCGTGCTCGTGCCGGCGGCAGAGCCCGGCCACGTGAGGGCGGTGTTCGTGGCCGGGGGCCGGGTGGCAGCGGAGCGAACCCTGCCGCCGGGCGGCGGTGCGGCGCTCGAGATCGAGGCCGGGCTCGCGGCTGCTCGCCGTCCCGGAGAGCTCGACCTCGACGAGCTCCTCCTCGTCGACTCGTTTCTGCGCAAGCCGCCGCCGGAGCTGCGCGTCGCACGGCTCGAACGCGAGGCGATACTCGGGGCTGCGCGAAGATTGGCGTCATGGCACCGCGACACGTCGTTCTCGAAGAGCTCGGAGATGCCCTCGCCGCAGTTCAGGCTTCCCACCGGGTGACGCGGATCGGCATCGACGGCATCGACGGCGCGGGGAAGACGCTTCTGGGCGAGGAAGTGGCGCAGCTGCTCACTGCGCGCGGGCGCCCGGCCGTTCGGGTTTCGCTCGACCAGTTCGAGCGGCCACCGGCGGAGCGATACGCGCGCGGAGAGCTTTCTCCCGAGGGCTACTACCTCGACGCCTTCGACTTCGAGCGCTTCCACGCGCACGTGCTCAGCGTCGATGGGCCACAAGAGCTCGTGATCGTCGCCGACGGGGTCTTCCTGCAGCGACCGGAGCTCGCAGGTGTCTGGGACGCGACCGTCTGGGTCGAGGCCGACCTCGAGATCGCCGCGCAGCGCGGCGCGGCGCGGAACCGCGTCTGGTTCGACTCGCTCGACGACACGCACGAGCGCTACCGCGTCCGGTACCTCCCCGCCCAGCGACGCTACATCCAGGAGCAGCGACCACACGAACGCGCAACGTTCGTCTTCCGCAACACCGACTTGACGGAGCCTCAGCTGATCGGGCGTTAAGCGGCCGCGACCGAGATCAGGTCGCGCAGCGCGCCGAGCCGGGACAGCGCCTGGCCCTCGAGCTGGCGGACCCGCTCGCGCGTCAGGTCGAGCTCGTTCCCGATCGCCTCGAGCGTCCACGGCTCGCCCTCGAAGCCGAAGCGCAGCTCGAGGATCCGCCGCTCGCGTTCCGGGAGCGCCTCGAGCGCCCGCCGCACGCCCTGCCGGCGGAGCGACTCCTCGGCCTCGTCGAACGGATCGACAGCCTCGCGGTCGGCGAACAGGTCGCCGAGCTCGCCTTCGTCGTCGGCGCCGACGGTCTGGTTGAGCGAGACGGACGCGTTCGCCGCGCCGAGCGCCTCGTCGACGTGCTGCATCGGCAGGCCGGTCGCCTCGGCGAGCTCCTCCTTCGTCGCCTCGCGCCCGAGCTCGACCTCGAGCCGCCGGGCCGCGCGCGACAGCTTCTGCTGCCGCTCGACGACGTGGACGGGCACGCGGATCGTGCGCGCGTGGTTCGCGACCGCGCGCTGCACCGACTGGCGAATCCACCAGGTCGCGTAGGTGGAGAACTTGTAGCCGCGCCGCCAGTCGAACTTCTCCACGGCGCGGTTCAGGCCGAGCGTCCCCTCCTGGATCAGGTCGAGGAACGGGACGCCGAGCCCGCGGTAGCCCTTGGCGATCGAGACTACGAGCCGGAGGTTCGACTCGATCATGTGGCGCTTGGCCGTGACGTCGCCGCGCTCGATCCGCTTCGCGAGCATGACCTCCTCGGCCGCAGTCAGCAGCTTGTGGCGCCCGACGTCGGCGAGGAAGAGCTGCAGGCTGTCGGCGGAGCCGGAGATCGCAACTGTGGGCGCCGCTTCCGGCTCGGGCGCGGCTTCGGGCTGCTTCTCCTTCTCCTCCTTCGGCGACCCGTCGCGCGCCGGGGCGACCGCGCCGGCGACCGGCTGGCCGATCTCGAGGCCCGTGCGCTCGAGCTCGCGCGTGAGCTCCTCGACCTCGGTTTCGTTGAGCTCGAGCTCGGCGGCGAATGCCTCGATCTCGGCCGGGTCGACGAAGCCGCGTTCCTCGGCGCCCTCGACGATGGCGCGGATCTGGTCCGACTCGAGCAAATCGTTGAGCTGGTTCTGCGTCAGCGCTCCCTCAGTCCTTTCGTCCTACGTCGTCGCTTCGCCGCAAGCCTTCGTACCTTAGGAGGGAAGTCCTCCGGTTACCACCCTCAGCCGGCCGGACGCCCTTCCGCCACGCACCCGGTCGCTCGAACGAGCCGCCGGGCAAGTGTATTCCGCGCGTCGAACGAGTCCGTGAGCATAGGACGCGGACCGGTCGGCAGAAGTTGGTCGGCAACCGCTCAGGAACCCTTGCGGCGAGGCCCGCCCCGCTTGGCCGGCCCTTTCGCCCGCCGCTCGGCGAGCAGCTCCACCGCGCGATCGAGCGTGACCGTCTCCGGGTCGTCGCCCTTGCGGAGGCTGGCGTTCGTCTCGCCGTCGGTGACGTACGGCCCGAAACGGCCCTCCTTCAGCACGATCTCCTTGCCGCCGACCGGATCGTTTCCGATCTCCCGGAGCGGTTTCGCGGCCGCGCGCTGGCCACGCCGCTGCCGCGGCTGAGCGAGGAGTGCGAGCGCGGCCGGCAGGTCGATCGTGAAGAGCTGCTCTTCCGACTCGAGCGAGCGCGACTCCTTGCCTTTCTGGACGTACGGGCCATAGCGGCCGTTCCGCGCGGTCACCTCTTCGCCGTCCTCCGCCACGCCGACCACGCGCGGCAGCTGCAGCAGGCGTAGGGCGTCGTCGAGCGTCACCGTGTCGAGCGACATCGTCTTGAAGAGCGAGGCGGTCCGCGGCTTCTCCTTTGCGTCCTCGGGCAGGACCCCGGTGACGTACGGGCCGTAGCGGCCGGTGCGCGCGACGATCGGCAGGCCGGTCTCGGGATCCGTTCCGAGCTCGCGGTCACCGCTCGGCTGGGAGAGGAGCTCCTCCGCGCGCTCGAGCGTCAGCTCGTCCGGTGCGAGCTCTTCGGGAACGCTCGCGCGCTGTCCGTCCCGTTCGAGGTACGGGCCGTAGCGGCCGACGCGGAGGACGATCCCGTCTCCGATCTCGAGCGAGTTGATCTCGCGCGCGTCGATCGCGCCGAGGTCGGACACGAGGTCGCGGAGGCCGTCGGCACCCTCGCCGAAGTAGAAGCGACCGAGCCACTCGACGCGATGCTCGTCGCCGGCCGCGATCCGGTCGAGGTCGTCCTCCATCCGCGCGGTGAAGTCGTAGTCGACGAGCCGGCCGAAGTGCTGTTCGAGGAGGCCGACGACGGAGAAGGCGAGGAACGCCGGAACGAGGGCCGTGCCTCGCTTGAAGACGTAGCCGCGGTCGAGAATCGTCCCGAGGATCGACGCGTAGGTGGACGGGCGGCCGATGCCGAGCTCCTCCAACGTCCGCACGAGCGTCGCCTCGGTGAAGCGCGCCGGCGGGCTCGTCTCGTGGCCCTGCGGCTCGAGCGCACGCAGCTCGACCGTGTCGCCCTCGGAGAGGTTCGGCAGGCGCCGCTCCTCGTCGTCGCCCTTCGCCGGCCCGTCCTCGTCCCGTCCCTCCTCGTAGGCGGCGAGGAAGCCGCGGAACGTGATCACGGTGCCGGAGGCGCCGAACTCGACCGCTTCGCGGAGGCTGGAAGCGTCGTCGGCGAAGCCGCCGGCGCCCGGCCGGGAGACCCCGGCGCCTTCGGCGTCGGCCGCACTCGAGTCGGCCGCGATCCGCAGCGAGACGGTCTGTCCCTGCGCGTCCTTCATCTGCGAGGCGATCGTCCGCATCCAGATCAGCTCGTAGAGGGCGTGCTCGTCCTGCGAGAGCTCGGCGCGAACGTCCTGCGGCGTCCGGAAGCGGTCGCCGGAGGGGCGAATCGCCTCGTGCGCCTCCTGCGCGTTCTTCACCTTCCGCTCGTAACGGCGCGGCTGCGGCGGGACGTAGTCGGCGCCGAAGAGGGACGCGACCTGCTCGCGCGCAGCCGCGAGCGCCGACTCGGACAGGGTCGTCGAGTCGGTGCGCATGTACGTGATGTAGCCGTTCTCGTACAGGCGCTGGGCGAGCCGCATCGTCGTCTGCGCCGAGAAGCGGAGCTTGCGGCTCGCCTCCTGCTGCAGCGTCGACGTCATGAACGGCGGGCTCGGCCGGCGGACGTACGGCTTCCGCTCGACGCGCGCAACCTGGAACGACGCACCGTCGAGACGCTCGGCGAGCCCGCGCGCCGCCTCCTCGTCGAGCGCGCGCGCCTCGCCGCGGAGCTTGCCGTCGGGGCCGAAGTCGCGACCCTGGGCGACGCGCTGCCCGTCG
>JAICZB010000028.1 GCA_025933895.1 Thermoleophilia bacterium | reverse complement strand
GAGCAGCGCCTTCGCGAGCCCGCGACCGCGGAAGCGGGGCCGTACGCCCAGCGCCCCGATCCAGCCGCCGCCCGCCCGCTCGGGGTCGTTTCGCGTCGCCGCCGCCACCTCGTCGCCGTCGCACACGGCGAACCAGAGCGACGGATCGTGATCGGGCTTCGCGACCTGCCGCGTCCACCACGCGTCGAACGGCTCCTGCCGGTGCTCCCAGTGCTCCGCGAACGCCTCCGCGAGAGCTGCGTGGACCGCGCGCGCTTTGGCGTCGGTGACGGGCTCTATCCGGAGGCCGGCCGGGAGCACCGGCTCGGGTGGCGCCTCGTCGCCGAGCTCGACCGTCATGTCCCAGAAGCGACGCACCTCGCGATACCCGCGTGCGCTGAGGAGCGGCGGCGCGGCGGTCTCCGGAGCGAGCGTGATGTTGTGGATGCGTGCGACCCCGATCTCCCGCAGCCGCTCCTCGGTGAGATCGAGCAACCGCGAGCCGAGACCGCGCCCCTGCCGGTCGCGACGGACCACGCAGACGGCGAGGCCGACGTCGTCGTGCGCTTCCACCCAGCCGAGGGCGACGATCTGTCCCTCTTCTTCCTCGAACAGCCAGGTGTTGCGGTCGTGGTCCACCTGCGCCAGCCAGCCGGTCACGTCGGCCAGGCCCAGCCGCGAGGGACGGCCGAAGAGATGCGTCTCGTCCTCCGCGAGGAACGCCGCGATCGCGGGGAAGTCATCGGTGGTCATCGCGCGAGGGTTCACGGCACGAGGGAGCCGAGGCTGTCTGCGAGGCCCGCCAGGCTGTGCAACTCGACGTCGGGCTGAGGCTCGGCATCCTCGCCGAGCCTGTTCACCCAGACCGTGCGGAGCCCGAGCGCCGTGGCCGGCGCGATGTCGTGGAAGAGGCTCGCGGCGACGTGGACGTGCCTCTCGCGCTCGGCCCCGCTGCGCGCGAAGAATTCGTCCCAGTGGCCAAAGGACGGCTTGTACGAGCCGATCTCGGAGGCGACGACGCTCAGCTCGAACTCGACGCCGATGCGGGCAAGCGTCGCGTCGAGCAGATCGCGGTCCGTGTTCGAGAGGACTGCGAGACGCCAGCCGCGGTCGCGCGCTTCCTCGAGCGCTGCCGGTACCTCGGGAAAGGGGTCCCAATCCGGCAGGGAGCGGCCGAGCGCGTCCTCCTCGTCGGCGGGGGCGCCGAGGCGCGCGAGCGTCACTGCCATCACCTCGCGGTAGCTCCTTCCGGGATCCTCCCGCTGGATCTGCGGCTCGACCTCGTGGTACGCGCGGAGCAGCTCGCCGCCGCGCGCGGCGCCGAAGAGCCGCTCGAGCTCGCGCCCGATCCCGCCGTTCCAGTCGATCAGCGTGCCGTAGCAGTCGAAGGTCGCCCAGCGCTCGCCGCCCTGCATGGCCGCGAGCCTATCGAGCGCCGGAGCTCAGTCCTCGAAGCGCTTGAAGACCACGCAGGCGTTGTGGCCGCCGAAGCCGAAGCTGTTCGAGACGGCGACCTTGACGTCGGCATCGCGCGCCTCGTTCGGCACGTAGTCGAGATCGCAGGTCGGATCCTCGACCTCGTAGTTGATCGTCGGCGGCAGCTTCCCGTCGCGGATGGAGAGAATCGTGAAGGTCGCCTCGACCGCGCCGGCCGCGCCGAGGCAGTGGCCAGTCGCGCCCTTCGTGCCGGAGAACGGCGTCTTGTACGCGTTCTCCTCGCCGAGCGCGAGCTTGAGCATCTGGGTCTCGGAGGAGTCGCCGACCGGGGTCGAGGTCGCATGCGCGTTGATGTAGTCGATCTCGTCGGGACCGACGCCGGCGTCGCCGAGCGCCATCTTCAGCGCCGTCACGGGGCCGGTCGGATCGGGCTCGGTGATGTGCTTCGCGTCGGACGAGAGTCCGTAGCCCGACACCTCGGCGTAGATCTTCGCGCCGCGCGCCTTCGCGTGCTCGAGCTCCTCGAGCACGAGCAGCGCGCCCGCCTCGCCCATCACGAAGCCGTCGCGCTCCGCGTCGAACGGCCGAGACGCACGTGCGGGATCGTCGTTGCGGCGCGAGAGCGCACGCATCGCGCCGAAGCCCGCGATGCCCACCTGGGTGACCGCAGCCTCGGTTCCGCCGCAGAGCATCGCGTCGGCGCGGCCGAGCCGGATCGCGTCCGTCCCGTCGCCGATCGCCATGTTCGAAGCGGCGCACGCCGTGCACTCGGAGAGAAGCGGCCCCCGCGTCCCCAGCTCGATCGAGACCCAGCCGGCGCCGAGGTTCGGGATGATCGCCGGGATCGAGAACGGATTCACCCGGTCCGGACCCCGTTCCAGGAGCTGGTCGTAGCAGTCCTGGAACGACTGCAGGCCGCCGATCCCGGTGGCGATCGCGGCGCCGACCCGGTCGGCCTCCTTCTCGACCTCGAGGCCCGAGTCGGCCACCGCCTGCCGCGCAGCCGCGAGGATCAGATGCGTGAAGCGGTCCATCCGCCGCGCCGCCTTGCGGTCGATCCACTCGGTCGGGTCGAAGTCCTTCACCTCGCACGCGAAGTGCACGGGATAGTCGTCGTGGTCGAACTGCGTGATCTCGGCGGCGCCGGAATCGCCCGCGAGCAGGCTCGACCAGCTCGACTCGACATCGAGCCCGAGCGGCGTCACCGCGCCCAGCCCGGTGACGACGACGCGTCTGCGTCCGTTGAGAGAGCCGTTCCCTGTGGTCACTACATTCCGAGTCCGCCGTCGACGAGCAGCACGTCTCCTGTGATGAACGATGCCTCGTCGGAGCAGAGGAAGCGTACAGCGCCCGCCACGTCTGTCGGCTCCCCGAGCCGGCCGAGCGGCGTGTTGCCGAGCATCGCGGAGGTCGCCTCCTCCGGCAGGACGTCGGTGAGCTGCGTCCGCACGTAACCTGGCGCGACCACGTTGGCGCGAACACCCCGGCTGCCCAGTTCGCGCGCGAGCGACTTCGTGAAGCCGATGATCCCGGCCTTCGACGCCGCGTAGTTCGTCTGGCCCCAGTTGCCGTGGACGCCGACGATCGACGAGACGTTGACGATCGAGCCGGCCCGCTTCTTCATCATCGGCCGGCAGACCGCGCGGCACGTGTAGAAGACGGACGAGAGGTTCGTCTCGATCACCGTGCGCCAGTCGTCGTCCGGCATCCGCGCGAGAAGGCCGTCGCGCGTGAGCCCGGCGTTGTTGACGAGGATGTCGAGGTCGCCGGCCTCCTCGACGAGCCGCGCGGCCTCCTCGGCGCTCGAGACATCGGCCTGGAGGGCACGGCCATCGATCTCGCGTGCGAGCTCTTCCGCCTCCTCGGCGCCGGTGCGGTAGCCGATCACGACCTCGGCGCCCGCCCGCGCAAGCTCTTCCGCGATCGCACGCCCGATCCCCTTCGACGCGCCCGTGACGAGGGCGCGCTTGCCCTCGAGGACGGCGAAGCTCACCGCGACTCGGCGAGCAGCTCGGGGAGCCGCTCGAGCGCCTCGATGCTGTTCACCGAGACGGCCTTGACGCTGCGATCGATCCGCTTGACGAGGCCGGAGAGCACGTTGCCCGGCCCGACCTCGACGAAAGTGCGTACGCCGCCGCGCATGAGCTCGGTCGCCGACTGCGTGAACCGCACCGGCGCCGTGAGCTGGTCGACGAGCAGCGGCGCCATGCGTTGCGCCGACTCGACGCGCGCGGTCACCGTGGACATGAACGGCGCGACGGGCTCCTGGAAACGGATCTTTTCGATTGCGGGCCGCAACCGGTCGGCGGCGCGTGCCACGAGCGGCGAGTGGAAGGCGCCCGAGACCTGGAGCTTGACGGCGCGACGAGCGCCCTCGCTCTGGGCCTGCTCGATGCACTCGTCGACGGCGAGGTTCTCCCCGGAGACGACGATCTGCCCCGGGCAGTTGTAGTTCGCGGGCCATACGCCGAGGATGCGGCGGCACAGCCCTTCCACCACCTCGTCGGCGAGGCCGAGGATGGCGGCCATCGAGCCCGGGTTGCGGGCTGCCGCGTCGGCCATCGCCAGGCCGCGCTCGCGCACGAGCGCCATGGCCTCCTCCAGCGTCATGGCCTCGGCCGCGGCCAGCGCGGCGAACTCGCCGACCGAGTGGCCGATGACGAAGTCGGCCTTGATGCCCCGCTCCTGCAGGGCAGCGAGAACCGCGAGCGACGTCGCCACGAGCGCGGGCTGCTGCACCGCGGTGTCGACGAGCTCCTCTGCGTCGGCGTGGAAGCAGAGACGCTCGAGATCCAGACCGGTCGCCTCGCTCCCGCGCCGGAAGACCTCCATCGCGGCCGGCACCGCCTCCGCGAAGTCTCGGCCCATCCCCGCCTCGAACGAGCCCTGGCCGGGGAAGCAGAAAGCGACCTTGCTCATGCCGAGGCCTCGGCAGTCCAGCGCATCAATGCGCTCCCCCAGGTGAGACCGGCGCCCATTCCCGTCATGAGTACGAGGCTTCCCCGCCGAAGCCTGCCGTCACTCTGCGCTTCCGCGAGCGCGAGCGGGATGGAGCCGGACGAGGTGTTGCCGTACCGGTCGACGTTGATCACCACCCGCTCCGACGGGATCCCGAGCTTCTTGGTTGCGTGGTCGATGATGCGCACATTGGCCTGGTGGGGCACGTAGACATCAACGTCGTCCACGCTCCCTCCGTAACGCTCGAGCACCGCCTCGGCGGACGAGACGAGGACGCGAGTCGCGAACTTGAACACCTCGCGGCCGTTCATCTTCACGAACTGCTCCGGATCCTCGAAGGTGCGCGAGCCGCTGCCCGGCAGCCAGAGATGCTCCCCGCCTGCGCCGTCGGCGCCGAGCTCGAAGGCGAGGAAACCTGCCTCGCCGGCCGGTTCGAGCACCACTGCTCCTGCGCCGTCCCCGAACAGCACGACGGTCGAGCGGTCGGTCCAGTCGAGAATGCGCGAGAGCACGTCGCCGCCGACCACGAGCGCCCGTCGCGAGAGTCCCGCCACCACCATTCCGTACGCCTGCGCAATCGCGTACATGAAGCCCGTGCAGCCGGCGGAGAGGTCGTACGCGGCCGCATCCTTCGCGCCGAGCTGGTCGGCGAGGATCGCGGAGGTCGAGGGGAACATCATGTCGGGCGTGACGGTGGCGACGATCAGGAGGTCGACGTCCTCGCCGTCGATTCCTGCCTGTTCGAGCGCCTGCTGTGCCGCCGGCAGCGAAAGATCCGACAGCGCCTGCGAGTCCGCCGCGATCCGGCGCTCGCGGATCCCGGTGCGCTCCACGATCCACTCGTCCGACGTCTCGACCATCTGCGCAAGCTCGTCGTTCGTGATCACCCGCTCCGGCGCGTAGGCCCCGAGACCGGTGATCGTGACGGGGACATCGCCGCGAGCGTCCCCGATCATTCCGCCTCGCTCCCCACGAAGACGGTGAGCATGGCCTCGGCGGCCAGGTCTCCGCCGACCGTGGCGCGGCCCTGTCCCTTCGCGATCGGCCCGCGAACCCGCACGAACTCGCACTCGAGCTCGAGCACGTCTCCCGGCCCGACGACCCGCTTGAAGCGGCAGTCGTCGATCCCGGCGAAGAAGGGGATCTTGCCCCGGTTCGCCTCGTCGGCGAGCACGGCAACGGCACCACACTGGGCGATCGCCTCGATCGTCAGCACGCCGGGCATGACCGGACGGTCGGGGAAGTGACCCTGGAACCACCAGCCGTCCTGCGGTACGAGAAAGCGCGCGGCGACGCGCCGGCCGGGGTCGAGCTCGAGCACCTCGTCTACGAGCAGGAACGGAGGGCGGTGCGGGATGATCGCCTCGATCGCCTCCCGGCCGAACGGGGTGGCGGGGACGCTCATGCCACGTCGCGCTGCTGAAGCCGCTCGCGCAGCCGGTTGCGACCCCGGTGTGCGTGACACTTGGCCGTGCCGACCGGCATGCCCGCCGCGGAGGCGATCTCCTCGAACGTGTAGCCCATGGCGTCCTTGAGGACGATCACCTGCGCCTGCTCGGGCGAGATGTCGGCGAGGGAGTCGCAGAGCTCCCGGCGCAGCTCGGTGATGCGTACGCCGCGCGTCGGGTCGTGCTCGAGATCCACGCCGAGCTCGTCGGGAAGGGGGTCGTGGACGCGCGTCCGCTGGCGCTCGGCCGCGTCCCGGCAGGTGTTGACGACCAGCCGGTGCAGCCACGTCGAGAACTGCGCCTCGCCGCGGAACTGGCGCAGGCGCACGCAGAGCTTGGCCAGCGCGTCCTGCGCCGCGTCGCGTGCGTCCTCCGGATCGCGCAGGAGATGCCGCGCGAGCCGCTCCACCCGCGGCGCGTGGCGGACGCACAGCGCCTCGAGCGCGTGGCGGTCGCCGGCCTTGGCACGCGCGACGAGGACCGTGTCGCCGAGGCTCGCGTAGTCGAGGCTGCGCTCACGCAGCGGCTGGCTGATCCTCCCCACGGCCGGGTTAGTCTAAAGGCGGGTGTCGGATCTCTCTCCCGGCTCTGTCGAGCCGCTGCTGCGGGGGCGCCTCGGACGCCCGTACCGGTTCGTCGAGGAGTGCGCGTCGACCCAGCGCCTGATCGGGGACGACGAACCCGAGGGGACGACGGTGGCGACCGACCACCAGACGCACGGCCGCGGCCGGCTCGGGCGAGGCTGGGAGGCGCCTGCCGGCCGGGCCCTCCTCTTCTCCGTCCTCCTGCGACCCACCCCGCCGATGGCGCTGTGGCCGGAGCTCTCGCTCGTGGCCGGCGACGCGGTCGCGGAGGTCCTGGGCTCCGAGACCGGGCTCGCGGTGGAGCTGAGCCATCCGAACGACGTCCTGTTCGAAGGCCGCAAGATCGCCGGGATCCTTCCGGAAGCAAGTCGTGGCAAGGTCGTGCTCGGGATCGGCGTCAACGTCAACCAAGCGGCCGGGGAGCTGCCCGCCGAGACGCCGAAGCCGCCAACGTCGCTCCGACACGAGACGGGACGGGAGTGGCAGCGGGCGCCGCTGCTCGCCGCAATCCTGCTCGGGCTCGAGCGCCGCTACGACGACTGGCAGCGCTTGCACACAAGCCGGTAGCGCGGCTGGTTCAGCCCGCGGTGGCGACTCCGTGCAGCCATTCCTCGCCGCGACCGCTTCTCGTGAGCTCGAGTTGCTCTGCGACGAGACCGGCGGCCTCCAGTGCAAGCCGGGGCCGGGCAGCGTCAGCTCTCGCATGTTCATCAGCAGGAGCGTGCGAGAGGAAATGTCGGTGCCGACGACGGTTGCGCCGCGCGCCTCGAACCCACGCCATGTCCCGGCCCGGCCCGCAGCCCACGGGTCATCCGCGGACGACACGACCTCTGGATTAGGCGACGCCGGGGCGCTGCTCGCGGAAGTTCCGGGCCGCCTCGATCGCCGCGCCGAGGTTCAGGCCCTTGTCCTTGGCCTGCTTGATCAGCATCACGGTCTCGAGCGCGTCGATGTCGTAGATCCGCTGCTTCTTGCCCTTCGTGGGGATCTGGGCCTTGTTCGTCCAGTAGTCGAGCTGCATCTTCGAGATGCCGGCGATCTGGCAGACCTGCCCCAGGTAGAGCTCGACCTTGCCGAGATGATCGGCGAGATTGATCGGTTCGAGAAGATCGACTTGCCGGCCTACCGCCATTGCCCTCACCACGTCGGGTGCTGACCCCTTGCGAGTTATAAAGCCCCCGCGCTCCTTTGGGAAGAGCGCGCCGCGGTCAGCCGTCGGCGGGTTGCGTCCCGTCCGCGTCGGAGTCGCCGTTCGTCTCGTCCGACTCGACGACGGGTGCGAGCGCGGAAACCGTCTCGTCGTCGCCGCGCAGCCGCATGACGATCACGCCCTGCGTCGAGCGGCCGAGCCGCTTGAACCCGTCGACCGGGATCCGGATCACGGTGCCGGCGGTCGAGATCAGCATCACCTGGTAGCCGTCGCGGACGACGCGCGAGCCGACGAGATAGCCGCGCGCCTCGTTCAGCTGCACCGTCTTCACTCCCATGCCGCCGCGACCCTTGACCGGGTACTCGCTGACGCGCGTGCGCTTGCCGAAGCCGTTCTCGGTCACGACGAGCAGGTCCGAGTCGTCCTCGGCGATGTTGATCGAGATCACCTCGTCGCCCTTGCGGAGCTTCATGCCGGCGACGCCGGAGGTGTCGCGGCCCATCGGCCGCGCGTCGGTCTCGTGGAAACGGATCGCCTGGCCCTTCCTCGAGACCATGAGGATGTCGTCCTGGCCGGAGGAGTGACGGACGCCGACGAGCTCGTCGCCGTCGCGCATCTTGATCGCGATGATCCCGTCGGCCTTGAGCGGGGTGTTGTACGCGCCGAGCTCGGTCTTCTTGACGACGCCGTTCTTCGTGGCGAAGACGAGGTACTTCGCCTCCTCGAAGTCGCGCGTCTGGATCACGGCCCGCACCTGCTCGTCCTGGCGGAACGGCAGCAGGTTGACGATCGCGCGGCCCTTCGACTGACGGGAGCCGAGCGGCAGCTCGTGCACCTTGAGCCGGTAGACCTTGCCGACGTTGGTGAAGAAGAGGATGTAGTCGTGCGTCGAGGCGACGAAGAGATGCTCGATGTAGTCGTCCTCCTTCAGCTCCATCCCCATCACGCCGATGCCCCCGCGCCGCTGCTCGCGGTACGTCGTCACGGGTAGGCGCTTGATGTAACCCGAGCGCGTGATCGCGATTACCATGTCCTCTTCCGCGATCAGGTCCTCGAGCTCGAGTTCCTCCTCGGCGGCGACGATCTCGGTGCGGCGGTCGTCGTTGCGACCGTAGATGCCCTTGATCTCGAGCAGCTCCTCGCGGATGAGCCCGTCGATTCGCGCCGGGTCGCCGAGGATCTCCCGCAGTTCGGCGATGCGCTCGGTCTTGTCCTTGTACTCGCGCTCGACCTCGGTGCGCTCGAGGGCGGTGAGCTGCCGGAGGCGGAGCTCGAGGATCGCCTGCGCCTGGATCTCGGTGAAGTCGAACCGCTCCATCAGGCCGGTGCGCGCCTCGTCAGTGTCGGCGGCCGCGCGGATGAGCGCGATGACCTCGTCGAGGACGTCGAGCGCCTTGAGGTAGCCCTCGAGCACGTGCACGCGCGCTTCGAGCTTCCGCAACTCGTTCTTCGAGCGGCGTGTGATGACCTCGCGCTGGAACTCGAGGTAGTGGCGGACGAGCTCCAGCAGCGACAGCGTCCGCGGGACACCGTCGACGAGCGCGACGGCGTTGTAGCCGAACGTCGACTGGAGCGGCGTGTGCTTGAAGAGCTTGTTGAGCGCGACCTGCGGCACCGCGTCGCGCTTCAGCTCGATCTGGATCCGCATCCCGGTGCGGTCGGAGTGGTCTGCGAGGTCGGACACCTCGGTCAGCACCTTGTCCCGGACGAGATCCGCGATCTTCACGATCACGCCGGTCTCGCCGCCCTTCTTCACGCCGTACGGAAGCTCGGTGACGACGACCGCCGATCTCCCGCCGCGCAACTCCTCGATGTGCGCGCGGGCGCGCATGACGATGCGGCCGCGACCGGTGCGATACGCGTCGCGGATGCCGCTGCGGCCGACCACGATCGCGCCCGTCGGGAAGTCGGGGCCCTTGATGTGCTTCATCAGCCCCTCGACGGAGATGTTCTCGTCGTCGATCATCGCGACGACCGCGTCGATCGTCTCGCCGAGGTGGTGCGGCGGCATGTTCGTCGCCATCCCGACCGCGATCCCGGTCGAGCCGTTCACGAGCAGGTTCGGGAAGCGGGACGGCAGGACGGACGGCTGCCGGCGCGACTCGTCGTAGTTCGGCTCGAAGTCGACGGTGTTCGCGTCGATGTCCTGGAGCAGCTCGGTCGCGATCTTCGAGAGCCGCGCCTCCGTATAGCGCATCGCCGCCGGCGGATCGTCGTCGATCGAGCCGAAGTTGCCCTGGCCGTCGACGAGCGGATAGCGCAGCGAGAACGGCTGCGCCATGCGGACGAGCGTGTCGTAGATCGCCGAGTCGCCGTGCGGGTGGTAGTTCGCCATCACCGCGCCGACCGTCGAAGCGGACTTCTTGTAGGGCCGCGTCGGCTGCAGGCCGGCCTCGTGCATCCCATAGAGGACGCGGCGGTGCACCGGCTTGAGCCCGTCGCGCACGTCCGGAAGCGCGCGCGAGACGATGACCGACATCGCGTAGTCGAGGAAGCTCGAGCGCATCTCCTGCTCGAGCTCGCGTGGCTCGATGCGGCCCGGCCCCAGAGCGCCGGTATCTACTTCAGACAACTGTGCCCCTAAACATCGAGGAAGGCGTCCTTCGCGTTCTCCTCGATGAAGACGCGGCGGGGCTCGACCTGGTCACCCATCAGCATCGAGAAGAGCTGGTCGGCGGCGCTCGCATCCTCGACGTCGACCCGGACGAGCAGGCGCTTCGCGGGATCCATCGTCGTCTCCCACAGCTGCTCGGGATTCATCTCCCCGAGGCCCTTGTAGCGCGAAAGCGGCTTGACGGACTCCTTGCCGAGCTCGAGAGCCTCGTGCCTCAGCGCCGAGAACGTCTCCGGCGTGGCGGTGTCCTTGCCGAGCGAGAGCGAGAACGGCGGGGGCCCCACGACCTCGACGAGCTTCTCGTAGGCACGGCGGAGATTCGCATAGATCGGAGAGGCGAGCAGGTCGGCGGAGATGCCGACGGTGTGGGCGGCGGACGTCTCCTCCTCGACGACCTTCACCTGCAGGCCGTTCTCGTCCCGCTCGAGCACGGAGAGCTTGTAGCCGTTGGGCGGCAGCGCTGCGATCGCCTTCTCCGCGGCCGCCGGCGTCGCCAGGTCGAGCTCGACGAGCCTGTGGCCGACGACGAGATCGGCAGCGTGGGGCCCGAAGTCGGCGCGCAGCCGCGCCGACCAGCCCTCGAACTCGGCGAGCGCACCCGTGAACCGCTTCCAGCGCGCTTCCGTCAGCTTGACCTCGGTCCCCCCGCGATCGTGCACCTCGAGCTCGCCGAAGCGCTCGCGTACGAGCAGCTCCTCGAGCTGCGAGTCCTTCTCGAAGTAGAACTCCTGCTTGCCGAGCTTGACCTTGTAGAGCGGCGGCACGGCGATGTAGACGTGGCCGTACTCGAACAGCTCGCGCATGTGCCGGTAGAGGAAGGTGAGGACCAGCGTGCGGATGTGCGAGCCGTCGACGTCGGCGTCGGTCATCACGATGACGCGGTGGTACCGGAGACCCTCGATGTCGAACTCGTCGCCGATCCCGGTCCCGATCGCGGTGATCATGGCCTGGATCTCGTTGTTCGAGAGCACCTTGTTGATCCGGTTCTTCTCGCTGTTGATGATCTTCCCGCGCAACGGCAGGATTGCCTGGTACGTGCGGTCGCGGCCGGACTTCGCCGATCCGCCGGCCGAGTCGCCCTCGACGATGAAGAGCTCCGCTAGCGACGGGTCGCGGATCGAGCAGTCGGCGAGCTTGCCCGGCAGCGAGGAACCGTCGAGCGCCGACTTGCGCCGGGTCAGTTCGCGCGCCTTCCGCGCGGCGAGCCGCGCGCGCATCGCCGCGATCGCCTTGTTGCAGATCGCCTTCGCGTCCTGTGGGTTTTCCTCGAGGAAGCGCGAGAGCGAGGAGTTGACGGTGGTCTGGACGAGCCCTTCGATGCCGGGGTTGCCGAGCTTCGTCTTCGTCTGCCCCTCGAACTGCGGGTTCTGCAGCTTGACGGAGACGACCGCGGCAAGTCCTTCGCGCACGTCCTCGCCGTCGAGACTCTCGTCCTTCTTCAGGAGCTTCAGCTCCTGCGCCTTCGCGTTGAGCGTCCGCGTCAGCGCGCTGCGGAAGCCGGATAGATGTGAGCCGCCCTCGATGGTGTTGACGTTGTTGGCGAACGTGTAGACCGACTCCTGATACGAGGAGTTCCACTGCATCGCGACCTCGACCGCGCCCTGGTCGGTCTCTCCCTCGAAGTAGACGATGTGCTTGTGGATCGCGTCCTTCGCGTCGTTGATGTACGAGACGAAGTCGCGGATGCCGCCCTCGTAGTGGAATTCGACGGTCTTGCCGCCGGCGCGCTCGTCGACGAGCTTGATGTACAGGCCCTTGGTGAGGAACGCGGTCTCCCGGAGCCGCTGGGTCAGGGCACCGGCCTCGATGTCGAGCTCCTCGAAGATCTCGGAGTCAGGCAGATACGTGACGGTCGTTCCCGTCGGGTCGCCCTTGGCCATGTCGCCGACGACCTCCATGTCGCCGGTGGGCTCGCCGCGCTCGAACGCCTGCCGGTAGACCTTGCCGTTGCGGCGCACCTCGGCTTCGAAGTGCTCGGACAGCGCGTTCACGACCGAGACGCCGACGCCGTGGAGCCCGCCGGAGACCTTGTAGCCGTCGCCGCCGAACTTGCCGCCCGCGTGGAGCTTGGTCAGGACGACCGTCAGCGCCGGCAGCCCCTGCTCGGGCATCACGTCGACCGGGATGCCGGACCCCCAGTCCTGGACCGTCACCGAGTGGTCGGGATGGAGTGTGACCTCGATGCGTTCGTTGCGGCCTGCGAGCGCCTCGTCGACGGCGTTGTCGAGCAGCTCGTGGACGAGCTGATGGAGCCCGCGGAGGCCTGTCGAGCCGATGTACATACCCGGCCGGAGCCGGACCGGCTCGAGTCCTTCGAGGACGGTGATGTCCTTGGCGGTGTAGTCCGTTTCGGTCATGAAAAAAGCCCTGCAAATTCCGCATTTGCGGGCACCCGGAAGTGTATCAGACGGAGCGGCCGTCAGGCGCCCGTGCGAGCGCCGACTTTATGACTTTCGCAACAGATTCACGCAAGTTTGGATCGACGATTCCGGCAGTGAGCTCGGCGGCCTCTCGTGCATGCTCCGGAGAAGCCACGACCAGGGACTCCAGCGGGGGCTCCGGCGCCGGGTCGGGCAACGGTCCGAGCGTGAAGCGGAGCTTCGGCCGACCGGGTAGCCGAGCGGAGATCTCGCCGGCGCGCTGGGTCAGCTCGAAGCCCCAGATCGCGTCGCGCACGTGCACCACGAGCGTCCCGTCGGGCTGCGTGCGTGCCGGCCAGGCGTTGCGAGCGATCTCGTCCCCGACGGCGGCGGGCCAGGCCGTCACAGCGTCGCCGGCGCCGCTGTCGGCGCCGACGCGCTGCAACTCGGCCCTGATCTGGTCTCCCAGCGGCTCCACTACGCGGCGGCCTCCAGGACCGTGCCCGGAGCGACTTCGAGCAGCTGGTCCGGAGCGGCCGGCAGCATCGCGGCGTCCGTCGCCGTCACGAGAGCCTGCCCGGCACTCCGCACCCGCGCCGCGAGGATCTGCCTGCGTCCGGGGTCGAGCTCCGAGAGGACGTCGTCGAGGAGAAGCAGGGGCGGGACCCCCGTGCGGTCGGCGATCGTCTCCGACTCTGCGAGCAAGAGCGCGAGCAGGGCGAGCCGCTGCTCGCCCTGGGAGCCGAAGCTGCGGAGATCCCGGCCGCCGGCCAGGAGCACGACGTCGTCGAGATGCGGCCCGAGGGAGGTGGCCCCGCGCTCGATGTCGCGCTCGAGCGCCGCGGCAAGGCCTTCCGCCGTCGGCGGCTCGCCGTCGTACCGCAACGAGGCCTCGCCGAGCCCGAGCTCCGCCGCGCGGGCGCCGAAGGAGGGCTCCAACAACGCGAGCGCGTCCAGGCGGGCTGCCACGAGCTCCGCCCCGAGCGCAGCTACACGCTCGCTCCACGGCTCGATCGCGTCCCGGCCGGAGAAGTCGCCGGCCGCCCGGCGAAGCGCTGCGTTCCTCTGCGCCACCGCGGCTCCGTATTCCGCCGGCAGAGTCGAGCGCGCCGGCGCGAGACGACCGAGGACGCGGTCGAAGTAGGCGCGACGCGCAGCGGGTGGGCCCTTGACGACGCCCAGCCGGTCCGGGGTGAAGACGAGCGTCGAGACCATTGTGCGGAGCTGCTCGGCCGCGCGCAGCGGAGCCCCGTTCAGCCGTGCGCGCTTGCCCTCGCCTTTACGCACCGTCACCTCGAGCTCGAGGCTCACCTCGCCTCGCTGACCCGAGATCGCAGCACGCGCGCCTTCCGCTCCGAACCGCACCAACTGCGAATCGGTGCGGGTTCGCGGCGAGAAGCCCTGCGCCGCGACGTGAACCGCTTCGAGGAGGTTGGTCTTCCCGACGCCGTTCTCCCCCACCACGAGCACGAGCCCCGGCTGCAGCGCGAGCTCCAGCCGCTCGTAGGAGCGAAAGTCACGAAGCGAGACCGTCCGGACGATCAGGCTGTGCCCGTCAGGCGGCTTTCAGCCGGGGAGGCGGATCGGCATGACGAGGTACGTGAAGTCGTCTCCCTCGTCGGTGAGGATGGCCGGCCGAAGCGGACTGATCAGCTTCAATCGCACGTCGTCGCCCTCCACCGACTCGAGGCCCTCGCGCAGGAACTCCGCGTTGAAGCCGATGTCGAGTGGCTCGCCGCTGTAGGCGACGGGCATCGACTCCTGCGACTCGCCGACCTCGTGCGTCCGCGCCAGGACGCTGACCGCTCCATCGGCGAAGCGCAGCTGGAGCGGCGTCGCGCGCTGGATCATCACCGAGGCGCGACGCACGACGTCGAGGAGCTCGGCGCGCGAGATCGTCAGCTCGTGCTCGAACGTCTCCGGCAGGAGCTGCCGGTAGTTCGGGAACTGTCCGTCGATCCGGCGCGTCGTGAGCCAGACGCCGCCGATCGAGAAGAGCACCTGGTTCTCCTGGACGCCGAGCGTGATCTCGTCGCCGTCGGCCGGGATGCGCGACAGCTCCTGCAGCGCCCGGCTCGGGACGATGGCCTCGAGGTCCGGCGCCGGCGAGTCGAGCTGCGTCTCCTTCACCGCGAGGCGGTACGAGTCGGTGGCCGCCATCACGAGCTTGTCGCCGGCGAACTGGACGAGGACGCCCGTGAGTACGGGGCGCGCCTCGTCTCGCGAGGCGGCGCGCGCGACGCGAGCGATCGTCTCGAGCAGCGCCTCGCGATCGACCGTGAACGCCTGCGCCTCCGCCGGCACCGGCAGCCGCGGGAAAGCCTCCGCGTTGTAGGTGTGCAGCGTGTAGCTCGCGCATCCCGAACCACCGTGGACAACCGACTCGGAAGCGCGGTGCTCGATCGTCACTTCCT
>JAICZB010000209.1 GCA_025933895.1 Thermoleophilia bacterium | reverse complement strand
GGCGTCGACCAGCATCCGTGCGCCACCTCCCTGAGGCGGCCTCCGCTTTCTTGGACGACTCCGTACCCGCAAGCAGCAGTCCCCGGATCGATGCCTACGACCTTCACGACAGAAAGCTACGGACCGAATCGGACGAATCCTGTTCACGCCGCGAATGGCCCGCGAGGGCTTCGATAGCGCCTCGGTCAGTCTGCGAGGTGCCCCGGCACCGCGCCGAAAAGCATGTGCCGGACATTCGCCGAGTCGGCGCGACGGATCGGCGGGAAGTTAGACCTCTTTGCGAGCTTTTCCGCCGGTTCTGAGTTTTCTCCTCTCGTCCTAGGAAAGTGGAGCGGCGCCAGATACCTGCTTCTAGGGGGACGGAGATGAGGAACGGACTACGCGTGCTTGCTCTGGCTGCGCTTCTTGCTGTGGGCGCCGCTGTCGCTTTCGTAGCTCCCGGCGCGTCGAGCCCTTCGTGCCACGCCCACCATCACACCTGCACGACATCGACCACGACCGCGACGACGAGCACGACGACGCCTTCCGGCGGCCCTTGCGGGACGAAGGTCGGGCAGCAGCCGACGACCTACAGCCACGTCGTCTGGATCCTGTTCGAGAACCATTCGTACGGCCAGGTGATCGGCTCATCGTCGGCGCCCTATATCAACAACATCGCCCATGAATGCGGGCTGGCAACGAACTACCTCGCGATCACCCACCCCTCGCTGCCCAACTACATCGCGCTGACAAGCGGTTCGACGCAAGGAATCACCGACGACAACCCACCGTCGAGCCATCCCCTGGCCGCTGCGAGCATCTTCTCCCAGACAGGGACAGGCTGGCGGTCGCTCGAAGAGTCGATGCCGTCCAACTGTGACCTGACCAACTCGGGCGAGTACGCGGTACGGCACAACCCGGCCGCCTACTACACAGGAATCCGGACCGCCTGCGCGACCCTCGACGTGCCGCTCGCGTCGACGCCCGATCTGTCGGCCCGCTTCACGTTCGTCACCCCGAACCTCTGCAACGACATGCACGACTGCTCGGTGGCGGCCGGCGACTCATGGCTTTCGACCTTCCTGCCGAAGATCCTCAGCTCGTCCGCCTATACGGCCGGCGGCACCGCCGTGTTCATCACCTGGGACGAGGACAACGGCAGCTCCGGGAACCACGTCGCGACACTCGCCATCAGCCCCTACACGCAGCCCGGAGCGACCGACGGCGCCGGCCTGAACCACTATTCACTGCTGCGCACGACCGAGGACATGCTGGGGCTCGGTTGCCTCGCGAACTCGTGCTCGGCCTCGGACTTCCGAGCCGCCTTCGGACTGTAAGTGCCGACGGCTCAGCCCGCGACCGACTCGAGGACGCGCTCAGGGATGTCGAAGTTCGCGTAGACCTCCTGCACGTCGTCGTTCTCCTCGAGCTGGTCCATCAGGCGCAGGATCTTCTTCGCCTCGTTCTCCTCCTCGACGGCGACCGTGGTCTTGGGCAGCATCGTCAGCTCGGCCGATTCGATCTCGAAGCCTGCGCCGGCGACAGCCTTGCGGACGGTTGCGAGCTGCTCGGCCGCGGAGAGGACCTGGAAGCTCGAGCCGTCGCGCGCGACGTCGTCGGCGCCGCCCTCGGCCGCCGCGAGCATGAGCTCGTCCTCGTCGGTGCCGTCCACCGGCACGAGGACGAGACCGCGCCGCTCGAACAGCCACGCGACCGCGCCCGACGTGCCGAGGTTGCCGTCGTTCTTCGCGAAGATGTGCCGCACCTCGCCCGCCGTCCTGTTGCGGTTGTCCGTGAGCGACTCGACGATCAGCGCGACGCCCGCCGGGCCGTAGCCCTCGTAGACCACGGTCTCGTAGGCGGCGGAGTCGGAGTCGGTGCCGGCGCCCTTCGCGATCGCGCGGTCGATGTTGTCCTTCGGCATCGAAGCGGCCTTCGCCTTCTCGACCGCGTTCTGGAGCGCGAGGTTGCCGGCCGGGTCGGGACCGCCTTCCTTCGCGGCGACGATGATCGCGCGCGTCAGCTTGGAGAAGAGCTTGCCGCGCTTCGCGTCCGCCGCGCCCTTCTTGTGCTTGATCGACGACCACTTGCTATGCCCGGACATGTCCCTCCTCGCGCACGATGTTCAGAAACCGCTCGTGAATGCGCGTGTCGTCGGTCAGCTCCGGGTGGAAGGCCGCGACGAGGAGCCGTCCCTCGCGCGCCAGCACCGGATGGCCGTCGACCTCCGCGAGCACCTGGACGTCAGGCCCCGCGTCCTCGAGCCACGGCGCCCGGATGAACACGGCGCGCAGCGGCTCGTCGCCGTCCCCGATGTCGAGGTCCGCCTCGAAGCTGCGCACCTGGCGGCCGAATGCGTTGCGCTGCGTCCCGTAGTCGCCGAGACCGAGGTGGTCGCGGTCGAGGACGATCATCCCCGCGCACGTCCCGAAGATCGGGCCGCCGAACTCGCGTACCGCCTCGTCGAGGCCGTAGAGGCGCATCAGCCGCCCGATCGCGGTCGACTCGCCGCCGGGGATGATCAGGCCGTCGAGCCCGTCGAGCTGCTCGGGGAGCCGGACCTCGACCGGCTCGGCACCGAGCCGACGGAGCACGGCGGCATGCTCGCGGAAGTTCCCCTGCACGGCGAGGACGCCGATCCTGAGCGGCTTCTCCATTGCCTTCGATGGTAACGGGGCCTACGCTGGCGGCGGTGCGAGCGTCGCGGTCGTCCTGCGGCGACCGAGCATGCCGAGCAGCACGAGCCAGAAGCCGAGGAGCCCGAGCGCGAGCGCCGGCGACCAGGGGCTGATCCCGCCCGCGGGCGACAACGAGTTGCAAATGGCAGGCCCGGTCCCCGTGGACCTGCACGTCTGCGTCGCGCCGAGACCGAAGGCGCCCTGTGCGAGGGCCGTCGGCGATCCGACGACGTAGTGGATCGTGGCGACGAAGAAGCCGATCGTCCCGAGCACCGCCCAGCTCGACCGCTTCGTCGCGTACGCGATCGCGACGTACGCGAGGGCGACGATCAGGACGAAGGCGAAGTTGCCGTCGCTCGTGTGATCCCAGAACAGGATCGCGCCGCCGATCAGCAGGCCGCCGACGAGGTGGAGCCAGAAGGAGGACGGCGTGCGATGGATCGTCCCGAGGAGGAGGTACGCGAGCCCGACGATCAGGGTGATTGCGGCCGTGAGATTCGGGCCGGCAGGGAGGAGCTGGATGACGAAGACCCAGACGAGGATCGCCGAGATCGCGCGGATGAAGGGGAAGCCGAACCGCTGCCGGTCGTCCCAGGCGGCCGCGAGGATCAGCAACAGCGCCAGGTTGCGCGACCACGACCAGTGCTTGATCGACGCGTCCACGCCGTTCCAGCCCCACCACCTGAAGAGCAGGACGATGAAGGCCGCCCAGGCGATCACGGCGGCGAAGGCGAAGATGCCCGCTGCGATCGGCCGCTTGCGGATGCGCAGCGCGTGGGCGATCCCGTAGAGGATCACGAGAATGAGCAGAGCCCAACCGGCCTTGGCGCCGCTGCCGTAGCTGCCGGAGAAGAACGCGAGCGCGGCGAGGCCGCCGAGGAGGACGGTCAGGCCGCCGGTGTAAACGAGGAAGCTCGCAGTCGTCCAGATCGGCTTGATCTCGCGGTCGTGCACCCGCAGATCGTCCTCCCCGCATCGGACGGACCACCGGCCCGGCCGGGCGAGCTTTCTGGGCCCAGGGCAGGCGATCCCAGGTGGCGGGCCGCTCGCGCCGCGACGGCTCCCATTCGGCGTACGCCTCGTCCGGATCGGACGTCTTGCGCTCAACGCTCGCACCATGACTGGCCGCGAGCTCGGACACCGGGTACCGGACGGTCCAGTCGTCCGTGCGGGAGCCGACCATCAGGACGGCGCAGGGCTCGTCGCCGGCGCCGACAAGATGTGCTCGGTCCCCGCGGGTTCGCACAGGGTCCTCCTGCTGGCTCTCGGCGCGGTAGCAGCCGTTCGGCTCGCCAGGCGGGAGCACGTGGATCCGGATTCCGAGCTGCGCGAACTGCGCCATCGGGGTCTCGAACGAGCGCTCCGAGCCCGAGCGTCTCTTTTCGCCGCCCTCCGTCGTGAGCCACATCGCGTCGCGTACGTTGACGACGAACCAGCCGGGGCCGGTCGCGGCCAGGCCGGAGCCGGACTCTTCGAGCGGTGCCTCGGGCACTACCAGCCGCGCGTCTCGAGCAGCTCGCTCGGGTCGAGCGACTGCGTCGAGATGCCGACCATCGGCTCGCCGAGGCCGGCGGACACGCGGGCGAGGATGTCCGCGTCGCGGAAGTGCGTCGTCGCCTCGACGATCGCCTTCGCGCGCCGCTCCGGGTCGCCCGACTTGAAGATGCCCGAGCCGACGAAGACGCCCTCCGCGCCGAGCTGCATGCAGAGCGACGTGTCGGCCGGCGACGCGATCCCGCCGGCGGTGAACGTCACGACCGGCAGCTTCCCGTTCTCGGCTACCCACTTGACGAGCTCGTACGGCGCGCGCAACTCCTTCGCCTCCGCGTAGAGCTCCTCCTCGCGCAGCGCGCCGAGCCGGCGGATGTGGCCGAAGACCGCGCGCATGTGGGTGACCGCGTTGACGATGTCCCCGGTGCCCGCCTCGCCCTTCG
>JAICZB010000313.1 GCA_025933895.1 Thermoleophilia bacterium | reverse complement strand
CGTCAGGAAGACGACGGACGTGTCGAGATTGAGCACCGCAGTCACCGCGGCCACCAGTCCGAGCAGCGCGACGAGCAGGACGCGGCCGCCGAGCCGCGAGCGCGCGAGCCGCGCTCCGGTCGCTTCGAACAGTCCGTCTGCGGCCGCTGCGGCGCCGACGAGCAGCAACCCGGCGACGAGCACGAACGGCGGCCACGCCTGTCGCAAGGCGGCTACGATTGCGTGGGTAAGCACGCTAAACAGTAAAGCAAGCTAAATCAATGCCGCGCGCGCGTCACCAACTAGGAGGGCAGCAGGCTGCGGAGAGGCTCGTCCGCACGGCGCCGCTCGTCAGCCGCTGGATCGAGCGCGTCCTCGCCGCGCACGACCCGCCGTTGACGGTGGCCCAGTACCTCGCGTTACAGGCGATCGCCGACGGAGAGGTCGTGGGGGCGGAGCTCGCCCGCCGTGCGGCGGTCTCGCCGGCCGCGATCTCGCAGCTCCTCGCCGCGCTCGAGGGGGCCGGGATGCTGACCCGGGACCGCCTCGCCGACGACCGGCGACGGCAGCCACTCGCTCTCACCGAACAGGGCCGCTGGGCGCTGAGCTCCGCGCAGGTCGCACTGCGCGAGCGGCTCGCGGGCCTACTGGCGGACATGCCGCCGCCGGAGGCCGACGCGCTCGCCCGCCTCCTCGAACGTCTCGAGGCCTCGCTGAGCGGCACGCCGCCGCCGCGGCGGCCACGTCCTCCCCACGGGCCGAAACGCGGCAAGCGTCCGTAGCCCCGTTTGGCGTCTCGTTTGACGGGCTCCGGCCTCTCGTGCTGGAGCTGGCTCCCGGCGACCTCGACGACGAGAGCCGGCTCGAGCGGCTCGTCCGCGAGCACAACGAGCTGCTGATCGGAGCCCTCGAAGAGGGCGCCGTCGTGCCGTTCCGGTTCGGTACGACGTTCCCCGACCGCGCGGCGCTCGATGCCTGGCTCGAACGGCACGCACACGCACTCTCTGCCGAGCTCGAGCGGCTACGCGGCACCAACGGAGTGGAGCGTCGAGCCCGTCGGCAGCCTGCCGGAGGTGGATGCCGCCGAGTACCTCGGCGCCCGTCTCGCGACGACCGTGCGGCCGGGCCTGCGCGAGCGGCTCGCAGCGACGAGCGGGGACGCGGCCGGCGACGCGTATCTCGTCTCCCGCGCCCGACAGGACGAGTTCGGCGCCGCCGTCGCCGCGCTCGAGGCCGAGGGCTACGAGCTGCGGGTGACGGGCCCCTGGCCGCCGTACTCCTTCGCGCGTCTGCCGTGAGCGACTCGCTCGTCGACCTGCTCGACTCCCTCGCGGACACGGGGGTCGCCGCCGGCGGCGACGTGACCATCTCGGTCGCCGGCGTCGACCTGATCGCGTTGCGCCTGAAGGCACTCCTCGCGTCCGTCGGCACGGAAGGGGCCGACGACCTGGCCTTCCCGCGCCGCGAGCGGCCTCGCAGGACTCGTACTGATGCTCGTCGAGATCCTCGGCGAGCTGCTCGAACGCCAGGCCGTCCGCCGCATGGCCGCCGGGAGTTTCAGCGACGAGGAGGCCGAGAAGCTCGGCGCCGCGTTCCTCGCGCTTCACCGTCGCGTCGAAGAGCTGTACGACGAGCTCGT
>JAICZB010000013.1 GCA_025933895.1 Thermoleophilia bacterium | reverse complement strand
GGCGGCGTCGCGCTGATCGCGCTGGCTTGATCAGTCGGTCAGCGGGCCTTGTGAGCGCTCCAGCTGCCGCCACCCTTGCCGCTCGTCCAGGTTCCCGACATCTTCGTGCCGTTGACCTTGCCCTTGTACTTGGCGCCTACGCCGACAGCCCCGAACTTGATCTTCTTGCCGTCCACGCTGCCTCCGACGCCGTACTTGCCCTTCGGGTTCGAGAGCGAAATCGTCCCGTGCAACCGCGTCCCCGTCTGCTTCCAGTGAAGCGTGAAGTGACCCGAGACTGCGCCGCTGTACTGCCCCTTCCACTTTCCGCCGAGCTTCACCTGCACGGTCGCGCGGGAGCTCGAGAAGCTCACCGCGGCCATGGCCGTTCCGGTGCAGCAGATCGCCACCAGGGCGACGATCGACAGAAGACGAATCCCTCGTGCGTGCCTCATCCTTAGCTCCTCTCCTCGGCTGCTGGTGCGCTTCGCCGCATTCTCCACCGCCGGAGTGCACACTTTCAAGGTCGCTCTGCCGGCTTGACTCCGTCCGCCGGGCGGTTCACGATAGCCCGCGGTCGGGGGGATTTCGGCTTTGGAGGTGGGGAGATGCGGTTCGACTGGAAGACCATGAGCACGCTGGATCGGGTGATCGCAGGCGGAGCGGCGGTCGCGTTCATCGCACTCTTCCTGCCCTGGTACGGCGTCAGCGTAGGGCCGTTCAGCGCGTCCGTCAGCGGTTGGTCGGCCGGCTTCTCGGCCTGGGCCGGGGGATTGCTCCTGACCATCGCGGGCGTGCTCGTGGTGCTCCGCCGTTCGGGGGCCACGTTGCCGTCGCTGCGCGTGGGGCCGTCGACCCTCGTCGCCGGTATCGCGGCACTCGGCCTGCTGCTCGTGATCATCCGCTGGGTGAGCTTCCCGCGCTATCACGCCGTCGGCATCAGCTACGGCGTCGGGGCGAGATACGGCATCTACCTGGCGCTGATCGCGGGCATTGCCGAGACCGCCGCCGCGGTCATGGAGATGCGTGCGTCGGGCGAGGCGCTGCCGTGGGGTCAGATGCAGCACGGCGACGCGCCGCCGGAATCGCCTCCGGAGACTCCCGCAGCGTCCGAGGAGTAGCTCAGCGCTCGAGCGGAAGCTCGTCGTGACGGCTCCACTCGTGCCAGGAGCCGGCGTAGTTGCGCGCCTCGTAGCCAGCCGAGCGGAGGGCCAGCGTGGCGAGCGCCGAGCGCGAGCCGGAGTGGCAGTAGGCGACGATCTCCGTCCCCTCGGGCAAGCCGACGAGCTCGCGAATCCTCTCCGACGGCGCAGGCCGTCCCGGGCCTTCGAACAGCTCGGTGACGTCGAGGTTCCGCGCGCCCGGGATGTGGCCCTGGCGCGGATCGCACGGCTTGCCGCGCCGGCCGGTGTACTCGTCCGGCGTCCGCACGTCGAGGATCGCGAGCGACCCGTCGCCGAGCCGGGCCACGAGGTCCTGCCGCGTCGGCAGCGCGCGCGGGCTCGGCTCGAGGTCGGCCTCCGGCTCCCGCACGTGATCGAGCTCGACGGCTCCCTCCTCGAGCTCGCCCTGCCAGCCGGCGATGCCGCCGAGGAGGATCGCCACCTGCGGATGCCCCGCGAGCTCGGCCATCTGCGCCGCCGGCATCGCGCCGACGCCGTCGCCGCGATCGACGAGCACGAGCCGCTCGCGGCCGGTGATCCCGTGCCGCCGCAGCCGTAATGCGATCTCCTGTGCGAGCGCGCGGGCCGATTCCTCGTCCGCCGCGGGCGGCGGCGAGCCGAGGACGAGCGGCCGCGAGCCGGGGATGTGCCCGCGCATATGCGCGTTCGGGCCGCGGACGTCGCCCACGACGAGATCGTCGTCGCCGAGATGCTCGGCGAGCCAGGCTGAATCGACGACCGCCCTCACAGGGCGGCGACGATACCGGCTTCGGACGCGATCGCGGGCCGTTGCTCGAGCCGCGCGAGCCAGTCGGCGAGCGATGGGAAACCGTCGAGCTCGACACCGAGCATGTCGCGGGCACGCAGCAGCCACGGGACATACGCGATGTCGGCGAGCCCGTACTCCATCCCGCCGAGGTACGGCCGCTCGCCGAGCAGGGCTTCGAGCCGCCCGAGTGCGGTGTCGAGCTCCTCGCGCGCCCCGTCCTCCCCGCGCCGGAACGCGTAGTACGGATCCGTGAAGTCGTGGTCGCGGAAGACGAGGAGCCTGACCGCGGCGCGGTCGGCGGGATCGGCCGGCAGCAGCGGCGGCTCGGGGTAGCGCTCCTCGAGAAACTCCATGATCACGACCGATTCCGGCAACACCCAGCCGTCCTCCTCGAGCACGGGCACGCGCCCGGCCGGGTTCTTCTCGTAGAGCCACGCAGGCCGGTCGGAGAGGTCGATCTCGACGACCTCGAACTCGATCCCCTTCTCGGCGAGCACGATGCGGGCGCGTGCGGCATAGGGGCAACGTGCGGCGTTGTAGAGCGTGATCACGGCCGTAGTCCGATCACGGAGGCGATCTGCTCGTACAGCTCCTGGGCCGGCGGCAACTCGTCGGGCGAGGCCGCGGTGCGCGCGACCTCGCGGACGCGCCTCGGATCCGCGCCGGTCAGCCGTCCGACGACGGTCGCGTTCGCGCCGAGCGCGTAGGCATCGCCCGGTGGCAGCGCCCCGTAGTACTCCGGCACGGACAGATACTCGTCGACGTCCGAGCCGCGGTCGAAGAGGTCGTACCGGACGACCACGCCGCGCTCGATGCCGAGCGAGAGCACGACCCCGCCGGTCGTGTACGAGAGCTCCTTCGCGAGCGACTTCAGCCGCGCCGGATCGGCGTCGGTCGCGTCGGAGCGCACGCGCACCCAACCGCCCTCGACCTCGACGTCCGGCTCGCTGCGCAGCACCTTGACCGCGTCCCGCTTGACCTTCTCGACGTCGTCGGTCTGGACGTGCGCGAAGCCGAACGTCGGCCCGTCCGCGGGTGCGAGACGCTGAGAGAGCTGCGAGACGGACGCGCCGAGCGTCAGCTCGACCGGCTTGAAGCCCCAGTGCTCGTAGATCGCGCGCGCCTCCGTGTTCGAGGCGAGAACCTCGAGCTCGAGCATCTCCGCCCCCGACTCCTGCAGCCGGGTGACGACCTCGCGGACGAGCTCGGCGGCGAGGCCCTTGCGCCTCGCGTCCGGCCGCACGTACACGACTTCCAGGAAACCCAGGCGATCGCCCTTCCGGCGCGCGACCGCGAGCCCGTCCTCGTCGGCGAGCAGGACGACCTCCTCCTCGACGGCCTGCTCGAGCCAGTTCAGATCCTCGGCGAGGTCGTCTTCGCGCCACTGCTCGTCCGGAATCTCGGTGTTGAACGCCTGCCAGAGCTCGCGCACGAGCGGCAGGTCGTCGGCGGTCGCGGGGCGGATCACAGGGCTGGATCAGACAGTGAGGTACCGGGCGAGGAGGTAGTGGGCGGACAGGTTCTGGAACGGCTCGAAGCGTGCGCCTGCGGCGCGGACGTCCACGTCACCATAGAGCGCGAGCACGGCCTTACGCAGAGCGAGGTCGCCGGCCGGCCAGGCACGCGGGCGGCCGAGGTAGCGGGCGAGGAACCAGTCCGCCGTCCATTCGCCGAGCCCGCGCAGAGCCGTCAGCTGCGCCTTCACCTCCTCGTCGGAGAGAAGCGCCAGCGCGTCGAGGTCGAGATCCGAGCGGGCGAGCCCGATCACGTACTCGGCCTTGCGGCGCGAGAAGCCGAGCGAGAAGAGCTCCTCCTCCGAGACTGCAGCGAGCCGCTCGCGCGTCGGGAACGCCCACACGCGACCGACTGGCTCGCCGAAGCGCTCGACGAGGCGGTTGCGGATCGCGACCGCGGCGAAGAGCGACACCTGCTGCGCCGTGATCGCGCCGACGAGCATCTCGAACGGATCCGGTGCGAGCGTGGGCCGGAAGCCCTCGAAGCGCACGACGAGCGGCGCGAGGAGCTCCTCTCCCGCGGCCCAGGCGGAGAAGGCGACGAGATCGAAGTCGAAGCCGAGCAGCTTGCGGACGACCGGCTCGGTCTCCGCGTCGAGCGGATCCACGTCGACTCCGCCGTCCGCCGGTGCGATGCGCAGCTCCCGCCCGCCGGCCGCGCGATACAGAGCGCCGTCCTCCCACACCATCGCACGGTCGAGACCGAAGGCGCGGAAGCGCGCCGTCGTCAACTCCAGGGAGAACGGCTGCGGGACCGGCAGCAGCGGCACGCGCGTGGCGCGCTAGAGGTGCGAGGTCAGCCCGGCGCCCGACGCGTCGGCGCCCTCGGAGGCGTCGCCGTCCTGCGCGTTCTCGTACCAGGAGCGCCAGTACGTCCCGTCGTCGAGCTCGTGCGCGAACTCCGTCAGCTTCAGCGGATGGAACGTGTCGCACATCACGGCGAGCTCGTGCGTCTCGTGCAGCCCGATCGCCTTCTCCGCCAGGCCCGGCTGCGGCCCGTGCGGCAAGCCGGACGGATGGAGCGTGATCGAGCCGACCTCGACGCCCTTCCGCGAGCCGAAGTTGCCGGAGACGTAATAGATCATCTCCTCGGACTGGAGATTCGAGTGGTGGTACGGGATCGGGACGGCGAGCGGGTCGAAGTCGAGCTTGCGCGGGCAGAAGGAGCAGATCACGAAGTTCTGTCCCGCGAAGGTCTGGTGCGAGGGCGGCGGCTGGTGGATGCGGCCGGTGATCGGCTCGAAGTCGTGGATCGAGAACGTCCACGGGTAGAGGTAGCCGTCCCAGCCGACGACGTCGAACGGGTGGTAGTCGACGACGTACGTCTGGTAGCCGTCGCGGACGCGCACCTTGACCGGGTACTCCCCACGCTCGCGCACCGTCCTCAACTCGGTCGGCGGATGGATGTCGCGGTGGTAGTACGGCGCGCCCTCGATCAGCTGGCCGTACTGGTTGCGGTACCGCCGCGGGATCTCGATCAGCCCCGGCGTCTCGAATACGAGGTAGCGCTGCGGCCCTTCCGGCTTGAAGCGGTAGGTCGTGCCGCGCGGGACGACGACGTAGTCGCCCTCCTTGTACGGCAGGTCGCCGAAGATCGTCTCGAGCGTGCCGGAGCCCTCGTGGACGAAGATGACCTCGTCGCCCTCGCCGTTGCGGAAGAAATAGTCCATCGACCCGGAAGGGCGGCAGAGCGAGATCTCGACGTCGTCGTTCCACATGAGGAGGCGGCGGCCGGTGACCTCGTCGCCGGCAGGCTCGGTGTCGAACGTCTTGAAGTGCAGGTGCCCGTGCTGCTCGGGCACCCACTCCTCGCGCACGATCGACTCGAAGCCGGCGAGCTCCATGACGCGGCAGGGCGACTGCAGGTGGTAGAGGATCGACTCGTTGCCGGTGAAGCCCTCGAGGCCCATCACCTCTTCGGTGAGGAGCGTCCCGTTGTCGCGGAACTGGACGTGACGCTTGCGCGGGACGTCGCCGAGGCGCTGGTAGAACGGCATCGGTCATAGCTTAGTCCGGGTAGAGATCGCCCAGGCCGGCGAGCCGGCAGGGGTGAGCTCGCTCCCTCGGCCGGCGAATTCCGAACGCAAACGGTCCGCTTCCTTTCGAGTGAGACTGACTGACTGTTCAATCGAATTCACCATGTTTGGGTCGTGCATTTACCTGGGTAAGAAACTCCGGTTTCCGCCGAAAACGCGTCAAGCGTTAGGCGTCCACTTTCATCCCTCGGAGGGAGAAATGCACGCACCGGGTAGTCGTAGCGCAGGGGCGAGGCTCGCCCTTGCGCTCGCATTCGCGGCACTGGCCGCGGTCTTCACCGTCATGCCATCCGCGGCCCACGGCGCCACGCCGGCGAGCGGGATGCTGACCGACACGTCGGGGCCGATCACGTACACCGCGGGACCGTTCGCGGTCGCGAATCCCACGCCCGTTCCCGTCGTGGACTCCGGGCCGGAATGCGACAACCCGGTCCAGCCGTGCGACGACTTCGCACTCACGGTCTCGCTGCCGAGCGACTACGCGGAGACGCATCCGAACGACGTGATCAGGATCACGGCCGGCTGGAGCGACACAGGGGCCGGCGTGTCCGACTACGACCTCTACGTCTACAAGGGCAACGTCACGAGCACGGACGGCTCGGAGGCGGCATGGGCCCAGTCGGCGAGCAGTGCCGACCCGGAGATCGCCTCGATGCCCGTGTTCGACGGGACGCAGACCTTCACCGTCAAGGTCGTTCCGTTCACGCCCACAGCGGAGACGGTCGACGTCAAGATCGAGCTCGCGGCCGGCACGACCACCGGCGGCGGTGGGACCACCACCTTCGGCGGCCCGACGCAGACGCAACCGGGCGTCCCGCGCTACCAGGTCCTCGCTGCGCCGGACGGCTCCAATGCGAACTCCTCCTCCGGCGAGTTCAACATCGGCTTCGACCCGAAGACCGGAAACATCATGACCAACTCTTGGGGCGACGTCTTCCGGGTGACTCCTCCGGAACGGCGGTCGCCTGCGCTGCCGGAGGCGGGGCCCGCGCTGTGGCAGGACGTAAGCCCTTCGATCGCGAGCGCGACGACTCTCGACCCGATCCTCGTCACCGACCAGTCGACCGGTCGGACGTTCATCTCCAACTTCACGGGCGGCCCGACACTGCTCTTCGCGACGACGGACGACGACGGGGCCACCTGGAACCAGGCCACGGTCGCCCCGCCGACCGGAGGAGCCGATCACGAAAGCGTCGGCGTCGGTCCGTACCCGGGCCAGCTGGCCGGTTTGAATCCCCTCTACCCGAACGCGGTCTACTACTGCTCGCAGTCGGAGAAGCCCGACGCCTGCTCCCGGAGCGACTCGGGCGGCCAGGAGTTCGGGCCCGGCATCCCGGCCACCAACGGGATCACCGACTGCCAGGGGCTCCACGGCCACATCAAGGTTGCACCCGACGGCACCGTCTACCTGCCGAACAAGACCTGCGGCTCGGATCAGGGCGGTGCGGTGTCGACCGATGCAGGTCTGACCTGGAGCCAGTTCCTCGTCCCGAACAGCGGCACGAGCCAGAGCGACCCGTCGATCGGGATCGACAAGGACAACACGGTCTACGACTGCTACACGCCGAACGACGGCTCGCCGCACGTGGCCGTGAGCCACGACCGCGGCCAGACCTGGACCAACGATTTCGACATCGGCGCCTCTGTCGGCGCCGTGCAGGCTGTCTTCCCCGAGGCCGTCGCGGGCGACCCGGGCCGCGCGGCATGCGGATTCCTGGCCACCAACAAGGCCGGCGACTTCGATTCGTCCAACTTCACCGGCAGGTGGTACCTCTACATCGCCACCACCTACGACGGCGGGAAGACGTGGACGACGGTCAACGCCACGCCGAACGATCCAGTCCAGGGCGCGGGCGGCCTCTGCCTCGCCGGCACCCTGTCGTGCGGGCAGAACCGCAACCTGCTCGACTTCAACGAGGTCACGATCGACGGCCGCGGCCGCGTCATGTACGGCTATGACGACGGCTGCGTCAGCACCGTGTGCGTCTCGGGCGGCGGCGCCAACAACGACTTCGTCGCGTTCGCGCGCATCGCGCGGCAGACCGGCGGCAAGTCGCTGTACGCGAAGTACGACCCCGTCGAGCCGACCTTGCCGAAGGCCCCGTACGCCGACGGCATCCGCTTCAGCGCCAAGACCGTCCTCAACTGGAACGCGCCGGACAACGGCGGCTCGGACATCACCGCCTACCGCATCCTGCGCGGCACCAGTCCGGGGTCGGAGACGCAGATCGCCACGGTGAGCGGCGACAAGACGCAGTACGTGGACGCGTCGGTCGACTCCTCGGTGGGCGAGTACTACTACGAGGTGGTGGCGGTCAACGGCCTGGGCGCCGGCCCTGCATCGAACGAGGCGGGACTCACGGTGAGTGCCGATCCTCCGCCGCCGCCGAACCAGTGCAAGGCCCCGGGCCTGCCGATCCTCAGCGACGACTCGGGCGACAGCACGCCGCCCATTCCCGGCTCGGACCTCAAGGCACTCCAGCTGTCGCAGCCGTACTCCAGCGACGGCAAGCTCATGCTCCGCTTCGAGCTGGACACCGACCCGGGCCAGAGCCAGCAACCGCCCGGCTCTTACTGGTACGTCTCGTTCAGGGAGCCGGACGGGACGGTGCACGGCGTCCGGATGTGGTTCGACCCCAACGCTCCGTCGACTCCGACCTTCCAGTCGTACGTCGCGCAGGGGAGCACGCAGGGCGTCGTGGACGGGCGGTTCGTGCAGAGCGGGTCGACGAAGCCGGCCGATCCGTCGAGCTTCTACGACCCGACGACGGGCACGATCGTGATCGTCGTGGCCGCTTCCGATCTCGGGCTGCAGCCGGGCGACCTGATCAACGGCTTCAACGCGGCCTCGGTGGAGGCAGCCGACACGGCGGCCGGCGGAGTCGCGGAGCCATTCGACGAGATGCCGGACAACCTCGCCTATCAGGGCACCTACTCGGTCGAGTCGAACGACGCCTGCGCACCCGACACGGCACCGACCGCGATCCTGACTGCCTCTCCGCAGTCGGGCAGCGTGCCACTGCAGGTCGCGTTCGACGGATCCGGATCCTCCGACCCCGACGCCGGTGACTCCGTCGCGTCGTACACGTTCGACTTCGGCGACGGCTCGGCGCCCGTGACCCAGTCCTCGCCGACGATCACGCACACGTACACGAACGCCGGCGACTTCAAGGCGACGCTCACGGTCACCGACACGCACGGGAAGAAGAGCATCGACAACGCCTCCGCCGTGATCGAGGTGAGCCCGACGGTCACGTGCTTCGAGGACGACAGCCCGAACATCGGGTACGCCAAGGGCTGGCACACCGTCAAGGACACGGATGCGACGGCCGGCCACTTCCGCACGAGCAACGGCTCTGGGTTGAGCTTCACCTTCCAGACCTCGGCGACCAGCGGAACGCTCACCTACAGGTACGCGACGGCGAAGAAGGCCGGCACCGCCGACCTCTATCTGGACGGGAGCAAGGTGCAGAGCGTGAGCTACAGCGGAAGCTCGGGCACGGGTAACAAGCCCGTCTTCGGGCCGTCGGTGACCGTGCCTCTCTCCGGCTCGGGAACCCACACGTTCGCCTTGCAGAACGCGAACGGGCTCAACTTCGTCGACCAGATCTGCGTGACGGACGGGAGCTCGAGCTCACAGCCGACGAGCGCGCCCGGGGAGACCACCAGCTCCACCGCCACGGTCTCCTCCGGGGAGAAGCTCGACCCGGACGAGCTGTTCGTCCCGGCCAACGCGAAGTCGATCTCGGTGCTCGCCGAGTCGAGCACCTCGGTCCCGTTCGCGGTCGCCGTGCTCGACGGGCTCGGCGACGTGATCCATACGGCGAGGTCGTCGAACGGCGTCGCCAGCCTCGACGTGCCGGTGAGCGGGTTCGGTCTGTACTCGATCCAGATCGTCAACCTGGGGCTCGGGCCGGTGAGCGTCTGGAGCGCGGCGACTCCATACCTCGGCACCGGCTGAACGTTCCGGATCGGCTGACGGCAGAGGGGCGCCGCACTGCGCGGCGCCCCTCTCAGAACTCGCATCGAAATGAAGCACGGACTGCGTGGTCACTCCGAAACGAGTTCTCAGTCCAGCGCGAGCGCGGCGAGTCTGCGTCCGACCGCGGGCGCGAACTTGAAGCCGTGTCCCGAGCACGCGGAGCCGACGACGACCCGGCCGCGGCGTTCGAGGATGAAGCCGTCGTCCGCCGTCGTCGTGTAGAGGCACGTCTGAGCTTCGACGGGTTCCGGGTCGACGTCGGGGAAGCGTTCGCGCACCCAGGAGGCGATGCGCTCGACGAGCGCGGGATCCGGTGTCCCCTCCGTCCCGGGGTCGATTTCCGACCCGGCGTGGTGCGCGCCGACCTTGAGGCCGTGGACGGGGTCGTGGAGCGAGTACATCCCGTGACCTCCGGTCTCGACGCTGAGGTCGACGATCGACGCCACCGGCGGACCCTCGCGCTTGAAGTAGGCGAGCGTCTCGCGCGTGACCGTCACCGGCACGTCGGGGACGAGGCCGCGCACCCACGAGCCCGCGGTGACGACGACGACGTCCGCATCGAGTTCGTCGGTCGACTCGATGCGCCGGTTCGTCTCGACCTCGACTCCGGCGGCTTGGAGAAACGCATGCCGGGCTCGATCGGCGAAGACGACACCGGCGTCGGCGAGGTGCAGAGCCGTCCAGCCGTCCGGGAGGTTCGCGCCGAGCGCGCGCACCTCGTCGCGGTCGAGCAGCCGGTACGGCACACCGCAGGCTTCGAGCGCGCGCGCGGACGTGGCCGCCGGGTCGGCGACGAGCTCGACGAGCCCGTAGAGGCCGAGGACGCTCAGGTCGAGGTCCTTCCAGCCGGTGTACGCCTCCTGCGCGAAGCGGACCCAGTACGGCTCGGGATACGCGAGACGAAAGATGCGTGTACGCCCGTGACTCGAGCCGCGGGCGTGGTCGAGGTCGAACTGCTCGTAGACCGCCACCTCGGCGCCACGCTCGCGCAGCGCCCACGCGGTCGCGCACCCCATCACTCCCGCGCCGACGACCGAGACCTTCATGCCGCAATGATGTCGCCGGGATAGAGGCGCGTGTTCTCAGAGGCCGTGTAGACGATGTGCTCCCACTCCTCTGCCACCCAGCCCGGATACCCCTCGTCCGGCGTCGTCACAACCGGGCCGAGCGCGAGCGCGAAGTCGCGCGACTTCTCTCCGGGCAGCTCAGACGCCGTCCACTCCACGAGTGGTGTGAAGCCTCCAATCCAGCCGTCGGCACCGATTATCGCGGCGTCTCGCCGTACCGGTACGGCGCCGACGACCGGGATCCGAGCATCCGGGTTGACGATCGCCGCCGGGTTCGCGAAACGGAAGTCGGTGAAGCTCTCGAAGATCCGCACTGACGGCGGGTGGAGCACCGGCGCGCGGAAGACGACGTCGGCGAGCGGGTACTGCGCGTGCTCGCGGGCCTGCCCGCCTCCCGTGAAGAAGGCCTGCAGCGTCTGCGCGGCGAGCTGAATCACCGTCTCGCCGTCGATCCGCCCCGGCCAGCCGCGCTCGAGGTCCCCGTCGCGCGGCGAGAACATGCACAACTTCAACGGGGCTCCGTGTGGACGACGACGTCGGCGATCTCGGGCCGCTCGCGGCGGATGAGCTCCTCGATCCGGCTCGCGTCCGCGTGCGCTGCGGCGAGCGTGTCGGAGCCCAACCGCACCGTGAGGTACGCCACGAGCCCCTCGTCGGTGTCGACGAAGCGCAGCTCCGCGGGATCGACGCCGAGCTCGGCGCGGACGATGCGGCGGACGGTCGCGGCGTCGCCGATGACCTCGGTCCCCGCGGCCTCCTCGCCGAGCGGCTCGAGGTGCGTCTGCACCGACGACAGCTCGGGAACCGCCCGCGAGATCGCCCGCTCGACCTCCTCCGCGATCGCGTGCGCCTCCTCGAGCGAGAGCCCGCCCGGAAGCTTGAGGTGCAGCGAGAGCTCGGTGCCGCTGTCGACGGAGAGGACCGCGACGTTGTGCACCTCGCGCACCCGCGGGACGTCGAGCGCCGCGGCATGCGCGCGCTCGCGCACGTCGGCGTCCGCGACGCCGGTCGGCTCGACGTGGACGACGACGTCCGCCTCCGGCAGCGCCGCCTGGACTGCGCGCTCGACCGAGTCCGCGGCCGCGTGGCCCTGGCCGACGCCGGCGCCGTAGTCGACCCCGATCACGACGTCCGCGAACACGCGCCCCGCAGCCTGTCGCATGCGCAGCCGCCGCAACTGGACGACGGGCCTCACGCCGACGATCGCCTGCCGAGCCGCCTCCTCCGCGTCGGCGGGCGCGCGGTCCATCAGGACGTCGACGTTCCGCCGCATCAGCCGCGCGGCCGCGAACAGGACGAGCGCGGCGACGAGGAGCGCGGCAACGGCATCCGCGCGAGGATGTCCGGCGCGCACGAGCAGGAGCCCGACGAGCACCGCGACCGACCCGCCCAGGTCGCTCCCGAAGTGGAGCGCGTTCGACGCGAGCGCCGGGCTCGAGTACGCGCGCGCCGCGCGCCACGACGCCGTCGTCCGGGCGAGATCGATGCAGATGACGATGCCGACGACGAGCAGCGCGTACCACGTCGCCCGCACCGACGTTCCGCCGTCGACGAGCCGCACGATCGCGCGCCAGACGATGACGGCGCTGGCGACGACGAGGATGGCGCCCTCGGCGAGCGCCGCGAGATGCTCGGCCTTTCCGTGCCCGTACTGGTGGCCCGGATCGGCAGGGCGGACGGCGACGCCGACGGCGAAGAACGTGAGCAGCGCGGCGATGAGATCCGTGCCCGAATGGGCGGCTTCCGAGATGAGGCCGAGGCTGTGCGTCGCGAGCCCGGTGCCGAGCTTGAGCGCGATGAGCGCGATCGCCGCGAACACCGACCAGAGGGCGGCTTTCCGCTGGGCCTCCACGCCGGAAAGCGTACGTAGGCCTCAGGTCAAGACGCGATGGGCTCGGGCGGCCAGATCAGCGCGTCCTGCCGGAACGAGAAGTGGCAGCTTCGCGGCGCTCCGCCCAGCGTGAACGGGACGATCGACGCCAGCTCGATCTCGGCCTCCGCCGGGCTGAGGAGCCAGCGGTCGTGGTGCATCTCGGCTCCCGCATCCGCGGTGAAGAGGCGGTACCGCTCGGTGAGGAACGACTCGAGCGAGCCGGGCTCGGCGTGGAAGCTCTCCCCCTTCGCCCGGTACCGCGCCGCGAAGACCCGCCCCGGCTCGCCGACCCTCACGCACTCCGCCTCCTGCCAGTCGCCCACGGGCTCCAGGGTCATCCGCCCGTGGAATGCAGGCACGCGGTAGATGCGGCGGACGCCGAGCGCTGCCAGCCGGCTCGACGCGTCGATGCTGAAGAACCAGACGCCCGGCAGCCCGTCCGGCCCGCGCACGTATGTGCGGACGTTGAGCTGCAGGAACGACGAGATCCCCGGCACCGGCAGCGCGCCCCGCGCACGCAGCGCACGCACCCGGAAGAACACGATCGAGAGCCACGCGCTGCCGTCGTGCTCCTCGATCTCGAGCTCGTCGGGCACGCGCCGGCGGAGCTCGACCGTGGATACCGGCCAGTGCGCCCAGAAGGTGTGCTCCCACGTCTGGCCGAGCGTCCAGCGGCTCGCCGGGAGTGGGAACGGACGGTGTCCGACGCGGCGCAGCGAGCGCGCCTGCCGGCTCGCCGCCCTCGCGTCGTCGAACAGGTCCAGCTGTCCTCCTTAGAGGTTGCCCCGCAGCGCCTGCTCGCGCTCGATCGCCTCGAACAGGGCCTTGAAGTTGCCCTCGCCGAAGGTCGTCGCGCCGTGCCGTTCGATCACCTCGAAGAAGACCGTCGGCCGGTCCTGCGCCGTCTTCGTGAAGATCTGGAGGAGGTATCCGTCCTCGTCGCGGTCGACGAGGATCTTGTGTTCCTGCAGCACCGGCCACTCCTCGGCGATCTCGCCTACCCGGCCCGGCGCCTCCTCGTAGTACGAGTCGGGCGTGTCGAGGAACAGGAAGCCTCGCTCCTTCAGGGCCTCGACCGTGCCGACGATGTCGGTCGACGCGAGCGCGATGTGCTGCGCGCCGGCGCCGCCGTAGAACTCGACGTACTCCTCGATCTGGCTCTTGCGCTTGCCCTCGGCAGGCTCGTTGATCGGGAACTTGACCTTGCCCGAGCCGTCCGACATGACCTTCGACATCAGAGCCGAGTACTCGGTCTGGATCTGGTCGTCGCCGAAGTGAAGGATGTTCGTCATCCCGAACACTCGCTCGTAGAACTCGACCCAGTGGTTCATCCGGCCGAGCTCGACGTTGCCGACGATGTGATCGATGTTGAGGAGGCCGACCCCGGGATCGGCGTGACCGTTCTCGGATGCCGAGACGTAGCCCGGCAGGAACGGCCCGCCGTAGTCGCTGCGGTCGACGAAGGTGTGGATGGTGTCGCCGTAGGTCGCGATGGCCGCGCGCTCGACCGTCCCGAACTCGTCCTCGTCGCGGCGCGGCTCCATCACGCTGCGGGCGCCGCGCGACACGGCTTCGCGGTAGGCCTGCGTCGCGTCCGGCACGGTGAGCGCGATGTCGCGGACGCCGTCGCCGTGGCGCGCATGGTGCTTCGTGATCTCGTGCTCCTCGCGCAACGCGCTCGTGACGACGAAGCGGACGTCGCCCTGCTCCAGGACGTACGAAGCGCGGTCGCGGACTCCAGTTTCCGGGCCCGCGTACGCCGTGCGGGTGAAGCCCATGGCGTGCTCGTAGAAGAACGCCGACTGCTTCGCGTTCCCGACCCAGAGCTCGACGTGATCCCAGCCGTCGAGCGGCATGAAGTCTTCGGCCATGGGCCGATTATGCCTCGGCGTCAGTCGGTGCGGAGAACACGCCAGGCCGCGAACGCGATCAGGATGACCGCGACGCCGCCGAATAGCGCGAACTCGAGGCCCTGGATCTCCCAGAAGCGACTCGCCGGCTGGTAGAGGATGTGCGTGAAACCGGCGCCGTGCCGAGACATGCAGGCAGGGTCGAGCCCCTTGGCGCCGTTCGGCCCGGGCCTCGCACACGACTGGACAACGTTGGAGCTGCCGCTGAACAGATGGCCGGCTCTGTCGCTGGGCCCTTCCGTGATGACCCAGGCGTGGCTGACGTTCGGCCCCGATGCGTGCAGGCCCCACGTCGCCGACAGAGGCGCAACGAGGCGCTGGCGCAGCCACGACTGGACGAACAGGCGCGCCGCGACATACGCCCCGAAGGAGACGACGAGCGCTGCTGCGCTGCGGCGCAGGAGTACGCCGACGGCGAGTGCGAGTCCGAGCCCGAAGAGCACATAGCCGAGCGGGACGATTCCCTCGAAGCCGAACTCGTCCCAGTGGCCCCAGATTCGGTCGAACGGCCGCTGGTACCAGGTGAAGAGGAGGCTGAACGCTGCGCCCGCGGCCAGGACGGTGCCGAGCGCGACGATTCCCTTCGTCGCGATCCACCGCCGGCGCGTCACGCTCTGCGTCCACGCGAGCCGGATCGTCCTGTTCTCGAGGTCGAGGAGCAGCGGTGCCGCGAGCGCGACGCCGATCAAGCCGGGAATGAGGTTGAGCCAGCCGCCTTCGACCAGGCTGCGGAGGAACCCCGCCCGGTTGGCGAAATTCCCGATGGCGAAACTGCAGGCCTCGTTTTGGCGGTCGACGCATCGCGCGAGGTGCTGCTGTGCGAAGAGGTCCGCGACGTGGATCCCGGCAGGAACGAAAGCGGCAGCGAGAGCCGCGAGGAGGGCCGCGATGATCAACGTCTCGAGACGCTGCTGGCGCCAGCTGAGCCAGATCATGCCGACACCGCCTCTCGCCTTCGAGCCGCATCCTGACCGAGGTAGCCGAGGACGATCTCCTCGAGGTCGAGCTCGTGCACCGTCCACCGGGCGTCGTACACGTGGCCGTTCGCGCGGACGAGAAGCGTCGTCTGCCGCTCGACGTGGCTCGCGCGCACGACCTCGTGCAGCCGCGCGACGTCCTCCGCCTCGTCGCGCGGGCCTGTGAGAAGCCGGTGCGACGCGACGATCTCGTCGATCGCCCCGGCGAGCTGCGTCCGCCCTGCGGCGAGGATCACGAGGTGGTCGCAGACCCGCTCGAGGTCGGCGAGGATGTGCGAGGAGAGCAAGACCGTCAGCTCACGCTCCGCCACCGCCTCCAGGACCGATTGCATGAACTCGCGCCGGGCGAGCGGATCAAGCGACGCAACCGGCTCGTCGAGCAGGAGTAGCTCCGGCCGCTTCGCAAGCGCGAGCGTCAGCGCAACCTGCGCGCGCTGCCCGCCGGAGAGGCTGCGCACCTTCTTCTTCAACGGCAGGTCGAGCTCGGCGATGCGAGCGCGAGCGGCCTCGTCGTCCCAGCTCGGATTGAGCTCCCGGCCCACGCGCAACATCTCCGCAACGGTGAAGCTCCCGAAGAGCGGATGCTCCTGTGCGAGGAAGCCGACCCGAGGCAAGGCCTCCGCTGCCTCGGCGTGGGGATCGAGCCCGAGCACGCGGACGGAGCCCGCGCTCGGTCGAGTCAGTCCGACGGCGAGCCGCAGCAGTGTCGTCTTGCCGGCACCGTTCGGGCCGACGAGCGCCGTGACACTGCCGCGAGGGATCTCGAGCGTGCAACCCTGCAACGCCCAGTGCGAGCCGTAGCGCCGGCCGAGCCCGTGGGTCTCGAGCGCCGCGCTCACGCCACCTTCCTCGCCGAGCTCCGCTGCTCGGAGAGCAGCGCTTCGATCGCCTGCTCGTCGAGCCCGGCGCCGCGCGCCTGTGCGAACCAATTGCGCAGCGAGCGCCGGAGCTTGCCGACGTCGTCTCCGAGCGGCGAAGGCGCCGAGGTCGTCACGAACGTGCCCTGGCCCCGGCGGCCCTCGGCGATCCCCTCGTTCTCGAGCGCGCCGTACGCCTTGAGGACGGTGTTGGGGTTGATCGTCAGGCCGGCGACGACTTCCTTCACCGTCGGCAGCTGGTCGCCGGGGCCGAGGATCCCGAGCTGGACGGCATGACGCACTTGCTGGACCAGCTGGAGGTACGTCGGGACTCCGGAACGCGAGTCGAGGTGGAATTCGATCAACGCCATATATCTAGCTTTATAGATAAATTAGGGTGGCGTGTCAAGGGCCGGCGTGACAGGTCTCCGCCGGAGCCTCTCGTAGGCGATCCCGGCGAAGATGAGGACGCCGCCGGCGATCTCCAGGGTGTGCAGGCTCTCGCCGAGCAGGACGAGAGCGAAGAAGACGGCGAAGAACGGCTGCAGGTTCCCGAACAGCGAGGCGCGCGACGGCCCGACGCGGTCGATCGCGGTGAACCAGAGGATGTTCGTGAGGAAGAGCGGCCCGACCACGGCGTAGCCGAAGCCGAGCCAGACCTTCCAGCCGAAGGAGAACGACTGTTCGGCGAGCTGCTGCGAGGCGAGCGCGGCAAGTGGCACCCAGCCGATCGCGAGCACGAGCGCGCTGATCCGGTACGGCGAGTAGCGGCGCATGAGCGGCCGGATCGAAACCGTATACGCGGCCCAGGTGAAGGCGGTGACGATCGCGATCAGGTCGCCGCCGAGCGAGCTGCCGAGCCCCCCGGTCGCCGCAGCGGCAATCAGGCCGACGCCCGCGAACGTGAGAAGTGCGCCGACCCAGAACGCGGGCGCGAGCGCCTCGAGCCCGAGCACGACCGAGATCAGCCCGATGAAGACGGGCGTCGCGCCGAGTAGGAGCGCGACGGTCGACGCGTTCGCAAGCTTCACCCCGTACACGAAGCAGACCTGGTTCGCGAAGATGAAGAGCGCCGCGAGCAGGACGTATCTCAGATCGGCCCGGGCGATCCGGAAGGAGCGCTCGCGCCGGTAGGTGAAGATCCAGAAGAGCGCGATCGCCGCGAAGTAGCGAATCGTCCCGTAGGCGAGCGGCAGCCAACCGTGCTCGAACATGTACTTCGTGACGGTGATGTTGAGCGCCCACAGGAGCACCGTCCCGAGCAACATCGCATCCACAACGGAGGGGCGCCGCACGCCCCCGAACGTACAGCCGTTAGGCTCCGCTGCGATGCCGGAGCCGACCTTCGCCGACGTCGACGAGCTCGTCGGGCCCGCGACCCCGCACTTCGCGTACCAGCTTCGCGCGCGCGTGCGCGAGCTCGTCCTCGACCTGCCCGAGGAGCATCCCGTGCGGCAGTACGCGGAGGAGAAGATCGAGCTGCTCGATCGGCTCGGGCACGCATCCTCCAAGGCGGGCGACAGCCGGCGCGAGCCGCGCTCGCGGCCCGGCTGGAGCGAGCTGCCGAGCTCGGCGCCCGCGGACGAGCCGCTGCCGCGGCGATGAATCTTCAGGGCGCCTCGGTGCTCGTCACCGGGGGGACGCGCGGCATCGGCCGGGCGATCGCGCTCCGGCTGGTGGCCGACGGGGCCGCCCGCGCAGTGCTCGGCTACATGCGCAACGACACGGCGGCCGAAGAAGCTGCGGCGCTGATCCGGGAAGCGGGCGCCGAGCCGGTGCTCGTGCGCGGCAACGTCGCCGACGCGCGCGTCGTCGAGGAGCTCGCCGGCGGCGGTCCGTACCGCGTCGTCGTCCACAACGCCGCCACCGGCGTGATCCGTCCCGCGCTCGAGACCGAGGACAAGCACTGGGACTGGACGCTGGCTGCCAACGCGCGCGCGCTCCTCTCCCTTGCGCGCGCGACCGTGCCGGCGATGGACGAAGGCGGCTCGATCGTCGCGATCTCGAGCCTCGGCTCGCAGCGCGTCCTCCCGAACTACGTTCTCGTCGGCACGTCGAAGGCAGCCCTCGAGTCGGTCGTCCGCTACCTCGCCTTCGACCTCGCGCCGCGCGGGATCCGCGTCAACTGCGTCTCGGCGGGCGTCGTCGACACCGAGGCGCTCGACTGGTTCCCGAACAAGGAGCAGATGCTCGCCACGGTCAAGCGCACGCCGGCGGGGCGCCTCGTCGAGCCGGAGGACGTGGCGGCGACCGTCTCGTTCCTCTGCTCGCCGGACGCGGCCATGATCTGCGGCCAGACGCTCGTCGTGGACGGCGGCTACTCCCTCGGGGCGTAGGGCCGGTGGAGCCGACCGAGGAGAACATCCGCGCCTGGGACACGGCGCACCGGGCGCGCACCGGGCCGGTGGCGCTGCCGGTGTTCGTGCAGCGCACGCTCGGCGACCTGAAGGGGAAGCGCGTCCTGCATCTGTTGTGCGGGACCGGCGAGGCGACCGCGGCGCTCGCCGAGCTCGGGGCCGTCGCGACGGGAGTCGATCCGCGGCCGCCGGCGCTCGAGATCGCACGCGAGCGGTGGCCGAAGATCCTCTGGGTCGACGGCGATCCGCAGTCGTTGCCGCGCCAGCTCCGGCGTGGCCGCTTCGACCTCGTCTACTCCGGCGAGGGCGTGATCGGCGGGCTGCTCGACCTCGACGCCTGGGCGGCCGGGGTCGCGGGGGCGCTGCGCGCGCACGGCGAGCTGCTCCTCTTCGACGACCACCCCATCGCCGATTGCATCGACGGGCTGCTCCGCTGGCGGAGCGACTACTTCCGCGATCCCACCGATCCCGACCGCCTGTGGCGCATGGGCCAAGTGGTGAGCGCGCTCGCGCGGGCCGGCTTGCACGTCCAGGCGCTCGAGGAGTACCCCGGCGGCACGTCGCGGCGGCGGCACGACCGCCGCATCCCGGCGACGTTCCTCCTCTACGCGCGCCGGGAGTCGTAGCGGGCCCTGTCCAGACCGGACCTGTCCCGGTGCCAGGCACCAGGACATGTCGGAGCGGACCTGCGCGCGGCTCGACAGCAATGGTCGCGCCGCCTCGGCGGGTCATACTGTCGAACCGAGCCATGTCTCGGTGCCTGGCACCGCGCGAAGCGGCACGCGGGCGCCGCTGCCACTTCACATCAAGCCTCTAGCCCAGCTTCTCGAACGCCTCGTCGAGCTCGGCGTCCGTGATCGTCAGCGGCGGTGTCGCCTGGATCAGCGAGCCGTCGAGGCCTGCCGGGACGACGAGGATTCCGCGCTCGAGCGCGTCTTCCGCGTTGCCTTCCCGTGCGCGAAGAAGGCCGCGGCCGTGCCAGCCCGCCGCTTGGAAGCGCTCGCCTGCCTCGCGCACCCGGTCGAGCAGCTTCGGCGCCTCCGCGAGCACGACGAGGGCGGCTGCACAGGCCAGCGGGTTCCCGACGTGTGTGTGCGTGTAGACGTCCTCGGGGCCGAGCCGCCACACGTCCTCGAGGCCGTCGCGACAGAAGAGGGCGGCCGACAGCGGGAGCCCGCCGCCGAGCGCCTTGCCCACGCAGAGGACGTCCGCGACCTCCTCGCCGGGCCACATCTCGCCGATCCGCCCCAGCCCAGCGTAGATCGAGTCGACGAGCAGCAGCGCGCCGGCTTCGTCGCAGCGACGGCGCAACGTCTCGAGGAAGCCGACCGGCGGCACGCGAGACCCGGACCTTCCCTGCACCGGCTCGACGATCACGCAGCCCGCGTCCTCCGGCAACGGTCCCGGATCCTCGCCGTACGCGTGTCGGCACACGGGCCCGGGCAGCCACGGCGCGAACGGCTCGCGGAACTGCTCGAATGCCGTCGCGGCGAGCGCGAGCAGCCCCGTCCCGTGGTACGCCCCGTCGAACGCGACGATGCCCGGCCGTCCCGTCGCGAGCAGCGCCGTCCGCAGCGCGATCTCGATCGCGTCCTCCCCGGTGACCCCG
>JAICZB010000079.1 GCA_025933895.1 Thermoleophilia bacterium | reverse complement strand
GATGTGGTTCAGGTTCGGCAGCAGCCCGGTCGTGAAGATCATCGCCGTGTGGAGGAAGGTGAAGACGAGGAACCAGCAGAGAACCCAGAAGTGGACGGTGCGCGCCAGCTGGTGGTTGAAGCGCCGGCCGGCGAGCCGGATCCGGTTGGAGATCGCGGGCGACTGGAGCAGTCCGGTGGCCAGCGCGAGCGGCGCGGCGACGAAGACGGTGACGAAGTACGACAGCAGCTGCAGCCCGTTGTAGGCCACCCAGCCGTTGTCCAGCGGCCAATTGAGCGACAGGTATTGCAGCAGCACCGAGCCCGCGTTCGGGAAGACCTGCCAGGTCGTCGGCACGAGCCGCTGCCAGTGCCCGGTCGAGAACAGGAGGACATAGAACAGCGCGCCGTTAACGAGGAAGAGCAGGTCGAAGACGAAGTGCCACCAGCGCGCGAGCCCGATCGAGTGGCGCAGGCCGGGGATGCCGAGCCAGCCGGGCAGCCTGACCGAGTCCTCCTTCGCCGTCCATACCCGGTCGAGCGGCACCTCCTTCTGGAAGCGGAACCAGTCGCGACCCGGCGTGCAGTTCCGATCGAAGTAGAGGCGCGGGTGGTCGGCGAGGATCTGCAGCCCCGAGCGCACGATGAACATCAGGAAGAAGAGGTTGAAGAAGTGCTGCCAGCGCGCCCACCAGGGGATCCCGATCGCGCTCCGAGGCGTGTTCGCGACGGTGCCCGGGTGGCGCCGCACGAACGCCTCGACCCCGGGCATGCCGCGCAGGCCCTTCGCGACCGCGATCGCGACGATCAGCAGCGCGACCGAGAGCGGGATCAGCCAGAGCAGGTTGATCCAGCGTCTGCCGATCCGCACGCGGGGCGCGATCCCGTTCGTCTGCGGAAGGTGTCCGGCCCAGTCCTCCGGGTCGATCGGCCCGCCGGCGGCGCCGGCGCTCAGACCGATTCGAAGCGGGTGTCGTTCGTGCGGTCCGCGGTCGCGGACGAGCAAGTCGTCGGTCCGCGGCAGGATCGGCGTTTCCGCCGTCGGCGCAGCTGAACCGTCACCGTGGAGGCTGTCGCCCTCGACGCCCACGCCTGCTGGGTTCCCCTCACCCCTCCGCCGTACACAGCTGCGTCATTCGTCCTCGCAGAGCACGTTGACGTAGCCGGAGCGAAACGGCCTGGCCTCGCCGGAGTCGGCGTCGAACGAGTGGCGCCAGACGCAGCCCGTGTCGTTCGTGAGCAGGTGGATCGAGACGGAGGTCTCGGCGGACGTCGTGCGCACGCGGTGGATGTCGTCGCGCGGCGGGATCAGGACGTAGAAGTCGCCCGGCACGAGCGAGCGCCGCTCGAGCAACTCGAGCACGCCGTCGCACCGCGCGTAGATCTCCTCGTCCTGCTCGCCGCGGTACAGACCGACGAGGCCCCAGGCGAGGTGGTCGTGGATCGGCGTCTCGGCCCCGGACGGGACGACGAGCGAGAAGAGCGAGAGCGGGCGGTGCTCGTCGCGGTAGAGGAGCCACTGGCCGATCCCTCCGCCCATGCCGCTCTCCGGAGCAGCTGCCCGATACTCCGCCGGGAGCCAGTCCGGTTCCGCGAGCAGCTCCGCGAACCGGGGCTCGAGCGCCTCGCAGGCCTGCTCCGGCGACGCCGCGGCCTCGATCGTGGCGCGGACGTCTGCGACGAACGCGCGCACGACCGGCGTATCGAGGATGAACTCCTCACTCATCGGCAGTCAATACTGATGCACGAGATGACCGACGAGCTGCAGATCGGGCGCCGGAGCGTCCGCGTGACCCATCCCGAGCGCGTGCTCTTCCCGGAGGACGGCGTGACGAAGGGCGACGTCGCCCACTACTACGCCGCGATCGGCGACGTGATCGTGCCGCACCTGCGCGACCGGCCGTTCACCCTGAAGCGCTATCCGCACGGCATCCACGGCCAGCCGTACTTCCACAAGCAGGCGCCGAAGGGGAAGCCCGACTGGATCCCGACGCGGCAGTTCCGCACCTGGCCGCGCGAGGGCGAGTCGCGGCTCGTCGATTTCACGCTCGTCAACGAGACTGCGGCGCTCGTCTGGATGGTGCAGATGAACTGCATCGACATGAACGCGTGGTACTCGCGGATCGACAGGCCCGAGCGTCCGGACTACGTCGTCTTCGACCTCGACCCGCCGGAGTCGCGTAACGGCTTCACGCAGGCGATCCGGGTGGCGCATCTCATCCGCGAGGCGCTCGAGGAGCTCGGGTTGCGCTCGTACCCGAAGACGAGCGGCGCCGACGGCATCCACGTGCTGGTGCCGATCACGCGGCGGTCGTCGTACCGGGACGCCTACGACTTCGCGGAGCTCGTGTCCCGCGGGCTCGAGGCTGCCAATCCCGGCCTGGTGACGACCGAGTGGCTGAAGAAGAAGCGCCGCGGCGTGCTTCTCGACCACCGCCAGAACGGCCATGGGAAGACGATCGCCTCCGCCTACTCGGTCCGGCCGAAGACGGGCGCGCCGGTGTCGACGCCGTTGCGCTGGGAGGAGCTCGGCGAGAAGGTGCGTCCGCGTGACTTCGGCAGGCGCGAAGCACTGCAGCGGGTGGAGCGGCACGGCGACCTGTTCGAGCCCGTCCTGCGCGGCGGCCAGGCGCTCGGCCCGGCCCTGCGCCGGGCACGCGCCGCTAGCGGGTCCTGACGAGGTAGACCACCCGGCCGTTCGCGCCGGAGGCCCAGCACGCGGTCGGCCGTGCGCAGTCGACGGTGTCGAGGCTGCCGTCGTCGAAGCGCTGCCAGGACGCGCCGAAGTTCGTGCTGAAGTCGCTGCCCGAGAGGCCGACCGCAATCGCTGTGTGTCCGTTCGTCCAGGCGACGCCGGAGCGGTAATCCGACGGCGCGTGGGGAACGAGGCTCCAGCTCTTACCGCCGTTGCGAGTGCTCGCGAAGCTGTCGGGAGAGGCCGTCGGAAGCGAGAAGTCGCCGCCGACCGCGATCCCCTGGTTCTGGCCCTTGAAGGCGATCCCGTTGACGCCGGCGCTGGCGCCGGTCAGCATCGGCGTCGGCGACTTCGTCCACGTGACGCCGCGATCGTTCGAGCGGAAGATGCTCGCCTCGGCGCCGCCGCTGCCGAACCAGGCGCGGCGGCCGTGGTTCGTCGTGAGGCACTCACCGCTCGCGGCAAACCCGAAGGCACCGGGCGCGGCCGGCATCTGGAGCCCCGTCACGTGCCAGCTCATCCCGCCGTCGGTGGTCTTGATCACGCGGAAGTGCACGCCGTCCGGCGGGTCGGATACCGCGAGCCCGACCCTCCGGTTGAAGAACGACATGCAGTCGTAGAACGCCGTCGGCTCGGAGTTGACGAAGGTGATGGCCCAGGCCTTGCCGCCGTTGTGGGTGACGTACATGCGGAAGTCCCCCGGGTTGTTCCCGATCGACATCGCGACGGCGTCCCTCGCGGAGAAGGCCGAGATGTCGCGGAACTGGAGGCCGGCGACGTCGGGCGGGGTCACGTCCTGCCACGTCGCGCCGCGGTCGGTCGTGCGCATGATCACGCCGTCCGTATCGGTGTATCCGCTGACCCACGCGGTCCGCGCGCTCACGGCGGCGAGCCCGCGGAAGTGGGCCGTCGTACCGGTGTCTGTGTCGTGCCACGCATACCCGGGCCGCGCAGCTCCTGCCGCCGAGACCATGGTGAGGACGAGGACAGCGGCTACGAGGACGAGAACAGCTGGAACGACACCGGCACGTCTCACGAGCGGAAACGTAACAGGCCTCCGGCCGTCGATCATGCTTCCGCCGAAGCCGCTTCCGGAGCCGCTTTCCTGGACCGCGGCTCGCGCGTGAGCAGAACCGCTCCCGTGACCACGGCGGCGAACGCGACCAGACGAATGGCCCCGCGCACGCCGGTCGGCAGCGGCTCGGCGAGGATCACGGTGCCGGCCGCGATCGGTAGGGCGTTGGTCGCGAGAGTCGCGAGACCGGCGACGGTGAGCGCGCGGCCGGCCTGGTAGCCGACCTGGAGCAGGCCCGTGCCCGCGGCGTAGCCGATGAGAAGGAGCACGCCGAAGGCAACGCGCGCGCCGCCCTGCGTGGCCAGCTTCGTCGAGATGTCGCCGATCGAGAAGAAGAGTCCGCCCGCGACGCCGCTCGCGACGGCCGTTCCCCAGCGCCGGCGGCCGACGATCACCAGCACGATCGCGACGAACGCCGTCGCTCCGAGCCAGAGCAGGATCGGTCCGAGCTTTCCCTCTCCCTCTCGGGCCCTTCCGCCCACGAGCGAGACGGCGAGCGCGACGAGGCCGAGCACCGAGAGCAGGACGCCGGTGAGCTCCACCGGCGCAAGCCGCCGCCTTGCCATTCGGGCCGACGCAAAGGCGAGCACACCGATCCCGCCCGCGCCGATGCTCTGCACGAGGGAGAGGGGTGCGAGCGCGAGCGCGACGGCATAGAGCAGGAAGCCGCCGGACTCCATCGCGAATCCGAGCAGCCAGCTCGAGTCCCCGAGCAGCAGCCGGGCGGACTGGATCGGACGGCGCATGGAGAGGGCCGGCAGGTCGGCGGCGGCGTCGTGCTCCTGCAGGTACGCGATGTTGATGAGCCCGGCGGAAACGAACGCCAGCACGAGGCCGGCGAGTGTCTCGCCGCTCACCGGTCAGCCGAAGCGGATCACGCTGCGGATCCCGTCCTGGGCCTCCATCAGCTCGAACCCCTGGTTCACCTCGTCGAGGCTCAACGTGTGGGAGACGAACGGCGCGACGTCGATGTCTCCGGCGAGCGCGCGCTCGACGAGCTCCGGCACCTGGTCGCGGCCTTTCACGCCTCCGAAGGACGACCCGCAGACCCGGCGGCCCTGGATCAGGAACCGCGGGACGATGTCGAGGGTCTCGCCCTTGCCGGCAACGCCCACGACGGTGCAGAGACCCCAGCCCATCCGCGCCGACTCGACCGCCTGGCGCATCACCGCAACGTTGCCGGTCGCCTCGAACGTGTAGTCGGCGCCGAAGCCGTCGGTCGCCTCGACGATGCGCTCGACTGCGTCTGCCCCGCCGATCATCGTCTCGGTCGCTCCCTGCCCGCGCGCGAGCGCCAGCCGTTCCTCCGAGAGGTCGACCACGACGATCCGTTCGGCTCCCTGCAGGCGGCAGCCGGCGACGGCACCGAGCCCGACCATGCCCGCGCCGAAGACGACGCACGTCGATCCCGCCTCGACCTGCGCGGTGTACATCGCCGCGCCCAGCCCCGTCGACAGGCCGCAGGCAAAGAGACAGGCATGTTCGAACGGAGCCTCGGGATCGATCTTCGCGAGCGCGATCTCCGGCATCACCGTGTACTCCGCGAACGTCGAGGTGCCCATGAAGTGACGGATCGGCTCGCCGTCCCGCGCGAGCCGTGTCGTGCCGTCGGGCAGGAATCCCTTGTTCTGCTGCTCCCGGATCGCGAGGCAGAGGTTCGTCCTCGGGCTCCGGCAGTGGACGCATTCCCGGCACTGAGGCGAGAACAGCGTGACGACGTGGTCGCCGGGAGCGATCGACGAGACGCCCTCCCCCACCTGCTCGACGACGCCCGCGCCCTCGTGCCCGAGCACGGTCGGCGCGTAGCCGGACGGATCGGCGCCCGAGGCCGTGTACAGGTCCGTGTGGCAGACACCGCACGCCACGAGGCGCACCAGGACCTCTCCCGCGCGCGGGTCCGAGAGCTCGACGTCCTGCACGACGAGCGGCTTCCCGAACTCCTCGAGCACTGCGGCCCGCATCCTCATGGCGACACCGTAAAGAATTGGCCGCGTGGCATCCCCCGACCTGAGGGCCTTCGCCCGCGCGAACCTGCCCGAGCCGCCCGTGCGTGTGCTCGAGATCGGCGCGGGCTCCGGCCGCCTCGCCCGCGCGCTCCGCACGGCCGGGTACGACGTGCTGGCGATCGACCCCGGATCCGACAGCGACGACGTCCGCCCCGTCGCGCTCGTCGATCTGGACGAGCCCAACGGCTCGTTTGCTGCCGCGGTCGCGATCGTCTCGCTCCACCACGTCGATCCGCTCGAGGAGTCCTGCCGCCGGCTCGGCGAGCTCGTCGAGCCGGGCGGGACGCTCGTGATCGACGAGTTCGACGTCGGCGCCTTCGACACCACCGCGGCGGCCTGGTGGCTCGAGCAGCGTCGCGCGCTCGGCGAGCCCCAGCCGAAGAGCGCCGAGGAGCTCGTCCACGAGCATCGCGACCACCTGCACCCGCTCGAGCGGATCCTCGCGGCTCTCGAGCCCCATTTCGAGCTCGGCCCGCCGGTGCGCGGCCCGTGGCTCCACTACTGGAAGCTCGGCGACGCGTTCCGTGCGGTCGAGGAGGAGGCGATCGCCCGCGGCGACGTCCCTGCGACGGGCGCGCGGGTGGTCGGCCGTCGCAGCTGACGTTGGAGGCGGCGGCGCTTCGCGCTACCGGCTCTTCAGGTACTGGACGAGGTCGCTCTTCTGGCCGCGCGTCAGATCGAGGTCGAAGCAGCTGTTGTAGTGGTTGACGACGTCCAGCAGCGTCTTGAAGCGGCCGTCGTGGTAGAAGCCGCGCTTCGACCGGGTGAAGAGGGCCTGCAGCGGAGCGATCGTGTACGTGCCGTCGGGGCCGCGGTCGGCCTGGAACGAATCGATGCAGATCTGCGAGGGCTTGACGGCGTTGTAGCCGGGTGCGGTGCCGAGCGAGCCCATGTGGCACGACGAGCACTTGCCGACGCCGTCGAAGACCACCTTGCCGCGCGCCGCTGCGGCGTGGTTGAAGCTGTTCGCCGGCGGCTGGGGCACCGGCAGCCAGTGCTCGTAGAAGTCGAGGGGACGCAACGCCTCGGTGATCAGATCGGGCCCCTGCGGCTGCGCCGGTACCGGGAGGACGCCTTCGCCGACGTAGGGGACCGTGTGTCCGAAGCCGGCTGCGGCCGCGAGCGGGAACTTCGACTTGTTGTCCAGGCGCGCGTCGAGGAAGTTTCCCTGCCCGTGCATCTCGAGGTTCGCGACGAAGGCGTTCCAGTAGGTCACCGATCCCCAGCCGCCTTCCCACGTGTGCAGGTTCTGGCCGTCCTTGCCGAAAGCGCTCGGGATCCGCGTCGCGGCGCTATGAGGAGTGCCGTCGGGCCCGATCGCCTTGCCGTCGAGGTCGAGCTCGGCGTTGAAGAACCCCGGGCCCCAGCCGAGCAGGACCTTCTTCAGCGTCGCCTCGTCCACACCGAGCGACTGCTCGAGCGGCGTGAGGTTCGGCGCCGCGGCGACGATCGCACCGACGTTCAGATCCTGGTTCGGCCAACCGTCCAGCCGGTGGCCGATTCCGGGGGCGAAGGAGTCGTCGACCGTGGAGTGGCAGACGGCGCAGGTGATCCCGATCGAGCTGAGCGTGCCGTGCCTGTTGAAGAAGCCCTTGACGCCGACCACCGCGTTCAGCTTCAGCAGGGTCAGCGTCACCGCCGGGTCGTCGAGGTTCACCTTGCCCGCCTTGATCGCGGCGGCGACCTTTTGCGGGATCATCGTGGAGTCGACCTTGAGGCCGAGCGCCAGCGCCGTCTTCGGGCTCACACCCGGGCCGACGCCGCCGAGCTTGGCGCCCTCGATCGCCTTTTGCAGGCCGAGCACCCCGCCCCACACTGCCTGGTCTCCGAAGGTGTCGAAGCGGAACACGTTCCGGCCCTCGGCCACCAGCTGCATCGTCCGCTGAGTGTCCGGGTCGTTGTGCTCGCCGATCGAGGCGAGCCCGCTGACACCGCCCGTGAGTACCAGGCTTCCCAGCACGTAGACGCCGACGCCTGCCGCCACCGTCATGGACAGCTTCTTCAGGAGGCGCTGCATCGCTGCGGGCACACCCGGAGTGTTCCCGCTCGGCAATCAGAGTTCCCTCAGCCTTGAATCAGCGTTTCGTCAGTCCTCACCGGCGGGCGCGACGAGCCTGAAGCCGACGCCGCGCACGGTCAGCAACCGGTTCGGACGGGCCGGATCGTCCTCGAGCTTGCGGCGGAGGTTGAGCATGTGGGTGTCCACGGGATGGCCGTCCCCGTAGTAGGGCCCGGCCCACAGATGCTCCATGATCTGTTGCCGCGTGAAGACCTTGCTCGGGGTGCTCGAGAGCAGCTCGAGCACGCGGAGCTCGGAGGCGGTGATTTCGACGGAACGCTCCCCGAGAAAGACCTCGTGGCGGGCCAGATCGATCCGCAGCACGCCGACCCTGCGCTGCGATCCGGCCTCGACCGGGCCTCGGGTCACGCGACGCAGAATCGCGCGGCTCCTGCTCACCAGCTCACGCGACGAGACCGGCTTCGCCATGTAGTCGTCGGCACCGAGATCGAGGCTGAGGGCGAGCTCCGCCTCGGAGTCCCAGGCCCCGAGCACGATGATCGGAACGTCGTCGCCGACGGCTCGGATCCTCTGGATCAGGTCGATGCCCCCGGCGCCGGACCAGGTCACCTCGAGGACGACGAGGTCGAATCCTCGCTGCCGCAGGCGGAGCAACGCGCCCGCGCCGCTCGTCTCGACCGTCACCTCGAATCCTGCCCCGGCCAGCGCGCGCTTCACGGCCCGGGTCGTGTCGGCTCCGCCTGCGACGACCAACGCCTGATGCGCGACGCCGAGTGCCGGGCGTTCCGACGCGCTGTACGCCGCTGCGATCCCCTCGCTCAAATCCCCTGCTCCCGTCTGTCCGCAGAATTCCGCCTGAAACTCAGTACGGCCGCGAGCCTCGACCGGATCTGTCTCACCCGGGCAGAGTTCCGGCCGCATCGCACCCGGCACCCCTCGGCCCCCACGCGTGGACGACGACGGTGTCGCTGCCTTGCAGATCCGGCAGCATCCGCCGCAGCTCGAACGAGTGCTCCATGCGGGTCGTCCGTCTCGTC
>JAICZB010000242.1 GCA_025933895.1 Thermoleophilia bacterium | reverse complement strand
GCCAGCCGGCCGCGCTCGGGATCCCCGCGAAGGCGGCGAACGGCGCCTTCCCGACCGCGAGCAGCGCACCGGCCGAAGGCGCGAAGCCGTGCATCCCGAGGAGGCCGTTGCCGTTCCCGAACGCGAGCCCGAAGCCGACGACCCAGTACACGAGGGAGGCGACGCCGAAGACGAGGACGTTCTTGCCGGCGATGTGCGCCGCGTTCTTCATCCGCGTCAGCCCCGCCTCGAGGAACGCGAAGCCGGCCTGCATGAACATCACGAGCACGGCGGCGACGACGACCCAGAGCGTGTTCGCGGCGATCAGGAGCTCGTGGCGGCTCATTCGAGTCGCTCCCCTGTGCGGTGGTGGACGGCGTTCGAGACGGCCGACGTCCAGCAGAGTCCGTCGCCGGAGTCGTGGCCCGTGCGGGCGGCGTCGGCGATCGCGGCGGCGACCCGCTCGGCGAGCCCGTCGCCGACGACGAAGGTAAGGAGCGCCTTCGGCAGGAAGCGTGACTCGAACGTGCGGCCGCGGTACTCGTGCGTCACGCCGCGCTCGCGCCCGTGGCCGATCGCCTCGACGACCGTGACGCCGACGTGGCCGGTCTCCTCCTCGACGGCGTCGATCACCGTCTCGACCCGCTCCCTCACGACCACCGCCTCGACCTTGACCATCCCCGCTCCTCGCTCGGGACCAAGAAAAAAGCCCCGCGACCGCTCGGGTCACGAGGCTCCTTCGCCTCGGCGGCCGCCTGCTCCGGCGCACCGCCTGCCCGGAAGCTACCACCCGCTGCGGTCGTCGGCGAAAAAGCTCCCGCTCAGACGGGACATTTGACGTTCGGCCGCGCAGCGCCTAGCCTGCGAGGGCCATGTTGCTCGCGAACGTGATGGACCGGATCCCGGTGGGCGCTCGCCCCACTGGGACGCGCGGCGCTCTTTAGGTCCGCGCACCGCCCGTAGTGGCGGTTTCCGTCCTCCGTTCCCACTTCTTCCCGAAGGAGCAGCATGTCCACTCTTGCACCATCCACAACCGATCTCGCCTCACGTCTCGACCGCCAGGCGCCCGCCGTCGAGGTGCGCGACCTGCGGAAGACGTTCCGGCGCCGCGACCGCAAAGCGGGCCGCTTCGCGCGCAAGCGTCCGTGGCCGGCGCTCGCCGACGTCAGCTTCACGATCGCCCGTGGCGAATGCGTCGCCATCCTCGGCCAGAACGGCTCGGGGAAGTCGACGCTCGTCCGCCTGCTCTCGACGCTGCTGATCGACGACGGCGGCGAGGCGCGGATCTTCGGCCACGACGTGAAGCGCGAGGCGTCGACGATCCGCCGGCTCGTCAACCGCGTCTCGGTCGAGGCGAGCTTCTTCAAGAGGATGTCGGCGGCCGAGAACCTCTCGTACGCGGCGCGCTTCTACGGGATGACGCCGCGGCAGACGCGCGCGGGCGTGCCCGAGATCCTCGCCAGGGTCGGATTCCCACCCGAGCGGCGCGGCGAGTCGATGGAGAACCTGTCGCGCGGCATGCAGCAGAAGGTCGCCCTGGCGCGGGCGCTCCTGACCTCGCCCGTCCTGCTCCTGCTCGACGAGCCGACGACCGGGCTCGACCCTCGCTCGAAGCTCGAGGTGCAGGACTTCATCCGCCAGGTCCGCGCGGAGCACGACGCGACGATCCTCCTCTGCACGCACGACATGTCCGAGGCGGAATCGCTCGCGGACCGGGTCGGGATCCTCGACCGCGGCCGCTTGCTCTTCCTCGAGCCGGTCGAGGACGTGAAGCGGCGCTTCGGCGTCGAGACGCTCGAGCAGGCGTTCTTCGCCGCCACCGGACGCGAGTTCGAGGCGGAGCACGACGAGGACGACGACGACGGGTACAGGGAGGTGTTCGCATGAGTAGCGGCGTAGGCTCGACGGAGCCGCCCAGGAGCACAGGCCCCGGCCTTGCCGGGGTCGGAGCGGGAAGAGTCGCCGTAGAGATGCGCAACCAGCTCGTCGGCCTGTTCGGGATCGTCGAGCGGAACGTCTACCTCACGAAGCGGTACTTCCTCTGGGACATCGCGTTCATGATCTGGACGATCGCGAACACGCTCACGATCGTGTTCATCGCGCGCACGGCACACGTGTCGCCCACCCGCGAGAACACGCTGGCGACGTTCCTGCTCGTCGGCGCGACGATCTGGGCCTTCCTCGGGATCATCTTCGAGTTCATGACCGAGACCGTCGCCTGGGAGCGCTGGGAGGGGACGATCGAGTACACGTTCATGGCGCCGCTGTCGCGTCTCGTCCACCTGTTCGGGCAGGGCGCGTTCGCGGTGCTCTACGGGCTGATCCGCGCGGTGATCCTCTTCTTCGCGGTCGCGGCGTTCATCGGCATCCACGCGCCGCACGCGAACTACGGCGCGGCACTCGCGCTGCTCGCGCTGGCGTCGCTCTCGTTCATCGGCGTGGGAATCATGACCTCGGTGCTGCCGCTGGTCTCGCCGGAGAAGGGCGCGCAGCTCGGCTTCGTGGCGCAGGGAGTGATGCTCGTCGTCTCGGGCGTCTACTACCAGGTGAACGTGATGCCGGAGTGGATGCAGTGGATCGCGAAGATCTCGCCGGCCACGTACGCCATCCGCGGCGACCGCAACTCGATCATCCACGGCACCGGGCTCGTGTGGGCGGACGTCTGGCCGCTCTTGATCATCGCGGTGCTCGCGACGCCGATCGGGCTCGCGATCTTCCGGGTCGGCGAGCGGTACGCGAAGCGGCACGGAAAGCTGAAGCGGTCGGGCTGATGGGCTGGTTCGAGGAGGGCGCCGGGACGCGGTACGACGAGTCGGCCGAGACCGGCCCGTACTTCGACCCGGCCAGGATCGAGGCGACAGTCGACTTCCTCGAGCCGCTCGCGGCGAACGGAGCGCTCGAGCTGGCGATCGGCACCGGCAGGGTCGCGGTGCCGCTCGCCGCTCGCGGCGTCCGGATCGCAGGCATCGACTACTCGCCGGCGATGGTCGAGCGGCTGCGGCAGAAGTCCGACGACATCCCGGTCGCGATCGGCGACTACGCGACGACGCGCGTCGACGGCGAGTTCTCGCTCGTCTTCCTCGTCTTCAACGGCATCAACAACCAGACGACGCAGGAGGGGCAGGTCGCGAGCTTCGCCAACGCGGCCGCGCACCTCGAGCCCGGTGGCTCCTTCGTGATCGAGGTCGGACTCCCGCCGGACCGGCCTTGGACCGTGTTCGACTTCGACGACGTGCACGCCGGCGTGGACGAGTACGACGCCGACACGCAACGGCTCGTCTCGCACCACTTCGTGCAGAGCGGAGAGCACTGGGAGTTGGGCTCCGGCGAGTTCCGCGCCGTCTGGCCGTCGGAGCTCGACCTCATGGCACGGCTGGCGGGGATGGAGCTGCACGAGCGCTGGGAGGACTGGGACCGGTCGGCCTTCACGGCGAAGAGCACGAGGCACGTCTCGGTCTGGCGGAAGCCATGATCGAGCTCCGTCCCTGCGAGAGCGACGCGGACCTCGAAGCGTGGCGTCAGGTTCGCATCGCGGTCGTCCCCTACGAGCGGACGGATTCGATCGAGGAGTTGCGGCGAGCCGCCACCCCCGAGCGGCTGCTTCTGCTCGCCTTCCGCGACGGCGAGCTCGCGGGGAGCGGAGTCGGCGGCCGTAGCGACACCGCCGGCGGCTTCGCGATCCCGCGGGTCCTGGTCGAGCACCGGCGTCACGGAGTCGGCACGGCGCTCCTCCGCGCGCTCGCCGAGCACGTCGGGGCGCTCGGCTTCCCCGATCTCGGTGTCGGCGTCGACGACGACGGCTCCCTCG
>JAICZB010000210.1 GCA_025933895.1 Thermoleophilia bacterium | reverse complement strand
CGGCGGCAGCTAGACCGCGAGCCCGCTGCCCGCGATCGTCGTCCGCAGATCCGCCAGCGCCTGCTCGCCGATCGCGGCGACGACGCTCGGACGCTCGAGCAGCCTCGCCCGCTCCTCGCTGGTCGACCACGCGCGGATGTAGGGATCCTCGAGAATGTCCGCGAGCGCCCGTCCCTTGCGGTGCTCGCGCAGGACGTACCGCTCCAGGTACTGCTCCCGCCGCGAGGTCGCGAACAGGGACTTGAATGGGTTTCCGAACCGCATCGTCGCCTCCTTGCTCCGTGGTCTCGCTTCCGGCCGGGGCGCACGGGGCTGTACGCCCCGGCCTGCTTCTCCGGCGGAGCGGATGCTCGCTGCCCGGTTTCCCTGAGGTGTGAGACAGCCGTGAGTCCGTTCCGCTGACTCCCATGGTTCCGGTTATGGGGCGCGCCGGCCATGGGCTCGGCACCCGATCCGGAGGCGGTCGCCGCCCCATCGGCAAGGAGCCGCCCGGCGGCCACAGGGCTGGCGAATGCGCCCGGCGCAAATGGGGGCAGCGCCCCATCGCGCCGGGAGCTCGCGTCGGCCAGGCTGTAGATCGTGAACACGTACGGAACCGGAGGAGGAGCGATGACCAGAGGAACTGTTGTCTGCGGGGTGACGGAAACCCCCGACGGCCGGAGTGCGGCCGAGCTGGCGGGTGCGCTCGGGACGCGACTCGGGCTGCGGCTCGTGCTAGTACACGTCGTCGACGGCGTGCCGCCGGGGACGCATGAGAGCCTCTCGGCCCGGCAGCGACAGGCGGGAAGCGAGCGGCTGCTCCACGAGGTCGCGCGCGACATCGGCGCCGGGACCGAGCAGCGGATCATGGTCGGGAACCGTGCCGAGGCCCTCGCACAGGTCGCGGCCGAAGAGGGAGCAGACCTGGTCGTGATCGGCTCGCGGCCGGCGGGATTCGGCAATCGCAAGCTCCGGTCCACGCTCGCGCGCGAGCTCGAGGCCGCAACGCCGATTCCGGTCGTGGTGGCGCCGCCGGCGACACGGAAGCGCACGGAACAGAGGCTCGCGGTGAGCGTCGGCGCGGCTACTCCCTAGTACGCTCGGTGCTTGATCCGGCCACCGATGCGCCTCTCCCACCTACCGCTGCTCTGGCGGGTCTTCGCGATCAACGCGGTGCTGCTCGTGGCCGCGACGCTGCTGCTCGCGCTGACTCCCGTCACGATTCACGCCCGGATCGCGATCGTCGAGGGCCTCGACCTCGCAGTGGGCCTGGTGGTGATGCTGGCGGCCAACCTCCTGCTCCTCCGTCACACCTTGCGGCCGATCGGCCGGCTCGTCGAGCGGATGCGCAAGATCGACCTCCTGCAGCCCGGGCAACGCATCCGCGAGCAGGGCGGAATCGAGGTGACCGAGCTGACGCGCGCCTTCAACGACATGCTCGAGCGGCTCGAGACCGAGCGCCGCGAGAGCGGTCAGCGCGCGTTGCGTGCACAGGAAGCCGAGCGGCGCCGCATCGCCAGCGGCCTGCACGACGAGGTCGGGCAGGTGCTGACCGGCGTCCTGCTTCGCCTCGATGACGCCGAGACGAAAGAGGCTGTACGCCAGGCGCTCGAGGAGGTTCGCCGGATCGCGCGAGAGCTACGTCCGGAGATGCTGGAGCAACTCGGGCTGGTCAGCGCGCTGACGGAGCTCTCCCGGAAATTCGCCGACTCCAGCGGCATCCGGGTCGAGCGGCGCTTCGCCGCAGACCTGCCTCCACTCTCGGACGATTCCGAGCTGGCCGTCTACCGAGTGGCGCAGGAGAGCCTGACGAACATCGCGCGGCATGCGGATGCATCGCGAGTCGAGATCGCACTCCAGCCCGGGCCCGACAGCGTCGTCCTGCGCGTAATCGACGACGGACGGGGAATCCCCACGCGCGATCCGTTCGTCCTCAACGGCCACGGCGGCCTGCGGGGAATGCGCGAGCGTGCACTGCTCGTCGGCGGCGCGCTCGCGGTCAAGCAAGGGAACGAGGGAGGCGTCGAAGTGAGGCTCGAAGTGCCGGCAGGAGAAAGCTGATGCCGATCCCGCTCGTTACCCGAATCCTCGTCGCAGACGACCACCCGATCGTCCGCTCCGGCCTCACGAAGGTCATCGACGCGCAGCCCGACATGGAGGTCGCCGCCGAGGCCGAGGACGGAGCCGAAGCGGTCAAGAAAGCGCTGGCAGAGGACATCCACCTGGCGATCCTCGACGTGTCGATGCCGAAGACGACCGGCATCCAGGCCGCGGCGGAGCTGCACAAGCGAAAACCCGAGCTGCGACTCCTGATGCTCTCGATGTACGACAGCGAGCAGTTCCTCTTCGAGTCGCTCAAGGCCGGCGCCTCGGGTTACGTGCTCAAATCGGACGCCGACCAGGACATTGTCGAGGCGGTGCGGCAGACGATGCGCGGCCAGTCGTTCCTCTATCCGTCGGCGGTCTCGACGCTCGTCAAGGACTTCGTCGACCGCGGCCGGCCGGAGGAGGAGCAGTTCGACATCCTCACTCCCCGCGAGCTCCAGGTGCTGAAGCTGATCGCCGAGGCCTACACGTCGAAGGAGATCGCCCAGGAGCTCGTGATCAGCGTGAAAACCGTCGAGCGCCACCGCCAGAACATCCTCGACAAGCTGGGCATGAGCGACCGGGTCGAGCTCACCCGCTACGCGATCCGGCGCGGTCTGATCCAGCCCTAACGCCGGGTCGCTGCCAGGACTCGGATGGGGCCAAGACCCGATGGCAGCTCGCCCTTGCGGCGGGCACCTTTGAGCTGAAACCGATGGCAAGGAGGCGCGTCATGATCAGCAAGCCGCCCACCGCGGAACTGGTCCGCCCGCTCGCGACGGAGAGGCCGAGATCGGCGAGCGGGTGACCGTTCTCGACCTGACCACGAGTGCCGTGTACGACTACCGGCTCGTCGAGCCGGACGGCGGACACGTCGCCGACGGAGAGGTCTCGATTCGCGCGCCGCTCGGGTCGGCGCTCCTCGGCCGTCACGTCGGCGACGTGCTCTCGGTGGAGGACGGGGATTGCGTCGTCCGGCTGGAGATCGTCGAGATCGACGGGTAGCCGAGGTCAGCGCCGGCCGCGACCTCCACCGCCAGCACCTGGAAGCCGAACCTGCCGCGCGGGGCGTCCACCTGCGCGATCTCGCCCTCGCGCAGACCGACGAGCGCCTGGCCGAGTGGCGAAGCCACCGAGACGCGCCCGGCTGCGACGTCGGTCTCGAGCTGACCCACCAGCTCGAGCTCGAGCGAGTGCCCGGAGCTGATTTCGCGGACGCGCACGCGCTCACCGGGATCGACGCGGCCGTTGCCGAGGCGCGGCGCGACGATCCGGGCCGAACCCAGCCGCTCCCGGAGCAGCGCGATGCGCCGCTCGAGCCGGAGCTTCTCCTCGCGTGCATCGAGGTACTCCGTGTTCTGGGCGAGATTGGCCTCACCGGTCTTGGCCCCGCGCAAGCGGTCTGCCACCCGGGGCCGCTCCTCGCTCTTGAGCCGGTCGAGCTCCCTGTTCAACCGCTCGAATCCCTCGCTCGTGATCACCAACTCCTGCATCGCTCGGCTCCTTCCGGTCGCGAATCGATCCGGAGCAGCGTCGCCGCTAGACATGCAGGCCGCGATGGGGCCGGGACACCATCTTTGGGTGCCGGCAGAAATAGGCTCGAGTGGCGCGAAAGGACGGCTCAGACGGGTGCGGCGAGCCGGCGGTCGAGACTGTCACGGCGGCCCGACGACCGCTGGGCTTCTCAGTCAGCCGCTTGGGGCGGCAGGGCACCGTGATCGCCCAGTCCGCGGATCCCGTTTGCCTGAACCTCGAAACGCCAAGAGTGCTGCAGCGTCCGCTTGGGCGAACCGCCGACACGGAACAGTCGGGCCGGCCAGAACTCCGTGAATGTGACGACGGCCCCGACCGCGGTACGGGAACCGTCCGCGAACCTCACTCGGCTTTCGCACGTGCCCTTGATGCCGCGAAGCGCAAGCCCGGGCCCGGGGATTCGGCATCCGAGGCGGACCTGGTCTTGCGGGAAGATGCGGAAGGCGCCGCCGCTCTTCGAGGCCTGAACGCGCGCGATCGCGGCTTGTGCAGGCGTAGAAGCAACCGTTCCCGGCGCCGGTGGGCCCGCGTGACCACGGTGACTACTGCCGCAGGCGGCAAGCGTCAGCGTCGTGGCGACGAGCGCAAGAGCGGCCCTACGCATCTCACCGAACCATACGACGCCGACGGGGCGAACCGTCACAATCGCCCGCTCGAGCCTTCCCGCCAAGCCGCGGGGACCACCTGGCGGTTTGCCGAGACCTCCGCTCCGGCCAGCTTCGGCCAACGCCTTCCACCCAGGATGTCTCGGGGACATGCGCCGCGGTGTCACAGGTCGCGCCAGATCGCCCGCCTGGCCATCTTCCTGCCACGGCAGCGGGGCCGTCCTGCGACCGGAGAAGTCGTTGCGCATCGCACTCGAGCACGCCAGGGCGCTGCGCGAACCGTCGCCGCGAGCCAGACGCAGCTCGAGGTCGTCGGGGGTTCAGTCAGTGGAGGCGGCGGGAATCGAACCCGCG
>JAICZB010000213.1 GCA_025933895.1 Thermoleophilia bacterium | reverse complement strand
CGCCGCCGACGCGCTCGAGACGACCCGCGTGGTCGCGAACCCGAACTGCTCCACGATCCCGCTGACTTGCGTCCTCAAGCCGCTGCACGACGCGGCCGGGCTGAAGCGCGTGCGGCTCTCGACCTACCAGGCCGTCTCGGGTGCGGGCGCGCAGCGGATGGAGCGGCTGCAGGCCGAGCCTACCGAGGAGCACGACCTCGACTTCGACTGGACATGGGAAGGCGACGAGACCGACGAGGAGGCGAAGATCCGCGCCGAGGCGCGCAAGATTCTCGACCTGCCCGAGCTGCCGATCAGCGCGACCACCGTCCGCGTTCCCGTGCTCGTCGGGCACGCACAATCGGTCTGGATCGAGACGGAGGAGCGGCTCTCTCCCGAGCAGGCCAAGGCGCTGCTGGGCGGCGCCCCGGGTGTGCGGCTCGTCGAGACACCGACCCCGAGCGCCGCGGCGCAGACGGAGGACGTGCTCGTCGGCCGGGTGCGCCCCGACCGCGCCGCCGAGGGCAAGGGCCTCGTCCTCTTCCTCGCGTGCGACAACCTCGTCAAGGGCGCCGCGCTCAACGCGCTCCAGATCGCCGAGCTCCTGCTCGAGCCCGCCCGCGCGACGGCGTAGTTCTTAGAACTCGTTTCGGAATGACCACGCGCTGGCCGGGTGCGATGGTCGAGTGCGAGTCAAGGACGCAGGGAGCGCGAATAGCAGCGCTATTTGCGCGACCGAGGACGCAGGATCGCGCCGACCAGCGCGGCCGGGCGGTCCGTGCTTCATTTCGATGCGAGTTCCTAGCGAAGCCGCAGGTTCAGGAGCAGTCCCTGCGTATGGCCGGAGCCGTCGGCGTAGTAGCCGCCGGCCGTGCAGCTGCTCGCAGACGGGCACGAGACGGAGTTGAGGAACGTGTGCTGCTTGCTCGCGGGAGCCGCACCCTTCGGCAGCGCCGCGTCGACGGCGCGTCCCCACTTCCCCGCGTGCTCACGAACGACGATCCCCCGCGTCTTCCCGCGGTTGCCGTAGTAGCCGACGGCGACACAGTTGCCCCGGGACGGACACGCGACCGAGGTCAGGAACACGCCGCCGGGCGCCTTCGCCTTCGGCGGGAGGGCGAGGGCGGACGCCTTCCACGTGCCGGCGCGCTCGCGCAGGAGCAGGCCGTGCCTCGTCCCCAACCCACCGAGCACGTACCAGCCGACCGTGGCACAGTCGTCCGGCGCACCGCACGCGACCGAGGTGAGAGGCGAGTTGAACTCGTTGGGCTCGGTATTCGGAACGGCCTTCGGCGGCAGCGGGGCCCTGACTCCCTGGGACCAGACGCCGTCTCGCTCGCGCAGGATCAGACCCTCCTCCGCGCCCTGCTTGTTCTCGTAGCCGCCGACAGCGGTGCAGTTGCCGGCGGACTGGCACGAAAATCCCGTGAAGCCGAAGAACGGCGACGGCCCGTTCGTGAGATCGCCGCTGATCGATGCGTCCGCCGGCAGCGATGCCTCGGCCCCCGGCGCCCATTGTCCCCCGCTCTCGTCCGCCACCCAGGGGTAGTCGCCGAACGAGGCGTCCGCGTTGACGTACGTGCCGACCGCGGTGCAGCGCCCGGCGGCCGGGCAGGCGACGAAGGAGAGCTCACCGCCGGCGTCGCCGAAGTTGGGGTCGGGGGTCGTGGCGGCGTTCGGCGGAAGCTGCGCGTCCACCCCGGCGCCCCAGGTTCCGCCGCTTTCGGTGACGAGCAGCGGATGGGTCGTGCGGTCGGACGCGTCGTAGCCGCCCACGGCCACGCAGTTGCCGGCCGAGGCGCACGAGATCGAGCTGAGCGTCGGCGCCGGCCCGCCCGGCGGATCGATCGGCTTCGCAGCGGACGGGAGCACGATCTCCCCGAGCGTCCACCGACGGCCGTTCTGCCTCGCGTGGACGGCATGTTGCAGGCCGGCCATGCCGACCGCCTCGCAGCCGCCGGCTGTGGGGCACGCGAGCGACCGGAGGTTCAGACCTCCCGCGTGGGCGAGTAGTGGCACCTTCACGGCCTTCCAGTTGCCTGCCTGCTCGGTGTAGAGCCATTCGCCCGTTGCCGCGCAGCTCTTGGCCGTTGCACATGCGACCTGCTGCACGAAACCGCCCTTCTTCTTCGCGACCCCGGAGGGCCTCGGAGCCTCGATCGCCTTCTGTCCGTTCCCCGTCGTGTGCGTCCGGGCCTGCGAGCCGGCAGCGCACCCCGCGGCGAGGAGAAAGACGACGGTCGCGATCGCGATCCTGCGCACGGCCGAAGAGTAGGTCGAGCATTTCGGCCGTTCAATACCGCGCTCTCAACCTGTACGCGCGCCAAACCGAATCTTGACCTTTCGTTAACGCGCTCGGATTTACATTTCGCTCCGTCGACCGAGGAGTGATACCGATGAAGAAGCTGAGCCGGGGTTCTCTCGTTCTCGTTGCCGGACTGGCGCTTGGTCTCGCGCTGACGGCGAGCGCCACCGGAACGACCAAGAAGCACGCTTCGAAGGTCAGACATTTCCAGGGCCGGATCCAGGCCCTCGCGATGGACGGAAGCCGGATCGCGTACGGCATCGAGCCGACGTCGACCAAGAACCGCGTCGTCGTCTGGAACGCCCGCACCGGCCGGGCCGTCAAGGTCAGCGGCACCCAGACCGCACAAACCGGCGACAGCAGCACCGGATCGGGGCTGTTCGAGGTCGCGATCGCCGGGACGCGGGTGGCGTGGCTGGCCAACGTCGGCGGCAACCTCGAGGAAGACGACTACCTCTTCGCTTCGTCGGTGAAGAAGCCGAAGGAGCAGAAGGTCGCGTCGGTCCAGCGCACCGGCGACGCGTGCTCCGTTGGCTCCCCCTTGAACGCACAGTGCGCAGGGAGCTCGCTGCTCGGCCTCGTCGGCTCGGGGCACGTGATCGCGCTCACCCGCTGGACAGTCGACACCCAGCCGATGGCCGTCCAGTCGGCGAACCTCCTCGTGCTCGGCAAGACGGTGAAGCCCGTCGCGACGGACACGCCGCCGTTCCTGTCGGTCGACGCCGACGCAGGGCGCATCGCCGCCCTCCGCTCTCCGCAGGACCTGACTCTCTATTCGCAGGGCGGCAAGCTGCTGCTGACCGTGCATCCCTCGAGCGCTGCGGCGGTCGGGCTCAGCGGCCGCAACCTCGTGGTGCTGGACAACAACCGGACGATCGAGCTTTTCGACGCTCAGACGGGAGCTCTGCGAAAGACGTTCGCCGCGCGCGGCACGGTGCAGCCCCGGAACCTCGGCGTCCAGGGCAACGTCGCCATCTACACGACCGGGTCGGCAGTTCACGCCGTCAACCTCTCGAGCGGCAAGGATCGTGTCGTGGCCGAGCACCGCGGCGGCCCCCTGTTCGCCCGAATCGACAGTGCGGGACTGGTGCATGCCTCCAACGGATATGCCGCCGCGAATGCCCCCAAGGGCACGATCGTCTTCGTCCCCTTCGCACGAGTCGCGGCTGCCGTCGGCTGAGCGCGCGAATAGCGCTGCTGTTCGCGCTCAGTCGACCATCGCACCCGGCCGGCGCGTGGGTCGTTCCGAGACGAGCTCTAGAACCGCTGCGGGGCGGGTGCGGGCATGAACGCCTCCTGCACCCGCGCCAGCACCTTTTCGCGAGTCCCCTCCTCGACCGGCTGCAGCCCGCCGAGCTCTAGCCGCGCGAGCTCCACCCGGCCCTGCGCGCGCACCGGGAGGAAGCCGAAATCCGCGAGGAAGTCGGCCGGGAAGATCGTCCGGTGGACGTGGAAGCGGTCGAAGTTCGTCTCGCCTTCCGGGTAGCGGTAGGCGAACGCCTCGAGAGCCCGCGCGCCCCGCTCGCGCGAGTCGCCGATCGCCGTGAGGAAGAGCGACTGCATAACCCATGGCCGCGACGGATCCGTGAGGTACGCGCACGTGACGAGGACGGCGTCGTCGCTCACGGGGCCTGCGGGCAGCTCGCGCGCACGCGGGAAGAGCCCGGCCGGGCCGTACTGCATCGACCCGAGCAGCCGGCCGTCGTCGTCGTGGTAGACGGTCCCCCACGCTCCCCACTCCTCCTCGGCGTCGCGGATCCACTTGCGCTTGTCGGTGCTGCGCCCGTTGCGGGTCTGCCACCAGATGCACTCGTGACATACGGTCGGCGCCGTCTCGAGCGTCGCTCCCGTCAGCCCGGAGATCCGAGTCACCGGTCCGGCCCCACTGCGTCGACGACGACTTCCACCGCCGCCGGCTCGACGTCGGCCATGTTGCGGAGGTACTCGCGAACGCGCTCCTGCACGCGCCGACCGACCGCCGGGATCGACGCTCCCCACTCCGTCACGAGGTGCAGCTCGACCCGGACCGCGCCGTTCCCGCCGGATACGCGCACGGCATGGCGCCGCGGGAGCGGACTGTCCGCAAGCCCTCGCACGCCTTCGACTTCCCGCGCCGCGTCCGCCGCGTAGCGAGCGAGGATCTCGGTCGAGATCGACGCCTGG